>JADIMU010000052.1 GCA_017694495.1 Candidatus Aphodenecus pullistercoris | reverse complement strand
GGCCTATGTGAAGGCCAGAGACGGCTTCAGATGCAGGAGCTGCGGCTCGAGGGACCATCTTGAGGTCCACCACATCAGGCAGAGGAAGGATGGGGGCTCCGACAGTCCGGACAACCTCGTCACGCTGTGCCACGGGTGCCACAGGGCCTGGCATGAGGGGAAGAAGGACATGGTCACATTGTCTTCAGATTCCGGCTTCAAGGCGGCGACACAGATGTCCACGATGAGATGGATCCTGCTGGACAGGGTGAGGAAGGCCCATCCCGACATTCCAGTGGAGCATGCCTACGGCTACATCACGAACCACGTGAGGAACAGCCTTGGCCTCGAGAAGAGGCACTTCATCGATGCGAGGGTCATAAGCGGCAACGCCACAGCCAGGAGCGGCGGAGTCCTCTGGCATGTCGTCGCAAGAAGGAGCCACAACAGGAAGATCCACAAGGACACGATACTGGAGAAGGGCGTGAGGAAGGCGAACCAGGCGGCGAGGAAGGTCGCAGGGTATGGTCTGGGCGACAAGGTCAGGTATGCCAGGCAGCTGTGCTACATACATGGCAGGAGGAGCTCGGGATACTTCGACATACGCAGGCCGGATGGTACAAGGGTCCATGCTGGAGTACACTACAGGCATCTTACGCTCGTCGAGCGTGCGAATACGAATCTTATCTACAAGGAGGTTGTGGAGGTTCCTCCCTCAGGACGAGCCTGATGGTTTCCCCTCCATGAATCTTATGAATGACATCTACACCGAGTATGAGAATAGCTGCGGTGAGCTTGTGAAGAGGATTGAGAGCATCACCTCTGAATCGAATTGAGTTTGTCTATTTCGTTGCTGTGGCAAGTCGCATGCGCATCGCCGACAGCTCCTTCCTGTAGCAGATGTAGTGGGCGGCTGCCGTCATGATCCAGGAGACGGGGTAACAGAGGAAGAGCATCTCGATCGTCGGTACGGCGCTGAAGGCCGTCGCGACCCAGATGACGCGGAAGACGCAGATGCCGAGCAAGGTCACGACTGTCGGCGCCAGGCCCTTTCCAAGGCCCCTCTGGACGCCTGAGAAGACTTCCTGTACTCCACACAATGCGTAGGGAAGCATGGCGACGAGGTTGCGGCTCATGGCATAGGGGATTGATGCCGCATCGAGAAAGAATGGCAGCAGAGGATAGCCCAGGAAATAGAAGAGGCTGCCAAGCACTGTGCCTACGATGCATGTGTCGATCAGGCACCAGCGGACGATTGTGCGCACATTGTCGAGCTTCTGGGCTCCCACGTTCTGTCCTGTGAAGCTTATGCACGCTTGCATGATCGAGTTCGTTCCCGCATAGATGAAGTTCTCCATCGTCGTCGAGACGGAGCAGCCGGCGACAGCGGCTGAGCCGAAGGCGTTGATCGCACCCTGGATCTGCATGTTGGAGAATGAGAAGGCCATGTTGTTCAGTCCGCTGGGCACTCCAATCTTCAGGATGCGCGTGAAGATTGGTCTGTTGATTGCAAGCTTCCTGAGCGAGAGGTGGCAGCAGTCGTCCAGCCGCCTCAGATGGAGGACGCTGAGCGCGGCTCCAGCGTACTGGCTGAGTACTGTGCCAATTCCTACGCCAGCCACACCGAGGTCGAAGGCCAGGGCGAAGAGCGAGCACAGCACGATGTCGAGTATGCCTTGCACTGTCATGTACCTGAATGGGCTAGACGAGTCGCCCTCGGCCCTCATGACGGCGCATGCCGAGTTGAAGAGGAGGCTTGCCGGAGTGCTGAGGAAGTAGATCCTCAGGTACATCGTCGATGTGTCGATTATGTCGGCCGGAGTGTCCAGAGCCTCGAGGCAGAAGCGGCCGAGGCCCTCCCCTACCGCGATGAGCAACAGGCCCAGAACCAGCGATGATGCGATTGCGGTGTGGACAGCCTTCGACGCAGTCTCATCCCGCTTTGCGCCGATGGCCTGGGCGACGACGACATTGACGCCCACTGCCAGTCCTGCGAAGCCGTTGATGAAAAGATTGACAATGTAGGTGGTGGCTCCGACCGCCGCGAGGGCCTGGCTGCCGACGAAGAGGCCGAGGATGAGCATGTCGTCGCATGCGGCGAAGAAGATCTGGAGCATGGACATGAGCATGAGGGGAAAGGCGAAGCGGATGATGGCAAGCGCGAAGCTTCCACCTGTCATGTCGATTTTCCTGCCCATCTGCCCAGTCTCCCGTCTGCGGGTGATGATAGCTTCATTGCCCCATATGCGCCAAGAGGCCCATGCCGACGGCACGGGCCTCCTGGAGTATTTGTTCTGTTCTGCCCTTCTCTAGTTCAGCAGCAGCATGCAGAAGACCAGCGAGAAGAGTGCGACCGTCTCGACGATACCGATGACGATGAAGTAGTTGGCGGTACCCTTGCCGGTCTCTGCCAGGGCGTCGCAGCTGGCGACGGCGACCTTGCCCTGCATGTAGGCGGAGAAGCCGATCGCGGCGCCGCCGAAGATGCCGACGCAAAGGGCCATGAGCCAGTTTCCGGTCTCCTCGAAGGCGGAGCGGATGAAGTTCATCAGAAGGAAGCCGTAGATCGTCTGGGTCAGCGGAGCGCCGGCGAAGGCGACCATGATGAAGGAGGCCGGGCGTCCCTCAGAGAAGCTCTTCTTCCAGCCACCTACGGCAGCCTGGCTCGCGATGCCAGTACCAATTCCGGAACCGAGGGCGGAAAGGCACAGTGCGCATGCCATTCCAAGATAAGCAAGATTTGTCATTTTACATCTCCTTTGACAATTTCTTCAGAAGTCTGAACCGTCCTCCTGAACGGCTCGTATTTGTATCCTGTCCACTCCATTCCGAGCTGACCGGAGAATTCCAGTAGGTTGAGCCTGACGCCGTGCACGATGACGGACAGGAAGCCCATTACGATGTTGAGCACAGTTCCAAGGACGACGATGAGGGCGCCGAAGACGGGGCCCGCCATGCCGGCCATGTTGTTGAAGCTCTGCGCGATCGCGAGGCTCGCCATGCCGACTGCGAAGAGGCGGATGTAGCTCATGATGTTGCTGAAGCAGCTGACCGTGTCGAGGAAGCTCGTGAAGAGGCCACCCAGTCCGGCCTTGAGGCCCTTGGCGAAGCTCTCGCCCGGGCTCTGGCTGCCGAATACGATGACCAGGACGAAGCCGACGACGATGCCTGCGACGACGATGGTGAAGTTGACGCTCTGTCCGATGACGAGGTAGAGGGCCATCATGTAGAGGACGACGACGTCAAGGAACCAGCCCAGGTCACCCAGGAGCGAGATGTCCTTCGCCTTGGCCTTCTGTATGATGTTGAGCACACGGGCCAGGGCGAGCTGCGTCGCGCCGAGGATGAAGCAAAGCTGCATGACATTGTTCTGCGCATAGACGCTCTCTATGCCGTACAGCTCCATCGAGTAGTTGCATATCGAGGGTATGATGAAGACTTGTAGGAAAGGCAGCTTCTCCAGGACGGCCAGGGAGCCGAACCAGGTTCCCGTCACCGCGCCGTATATTATCGTGGTCGCCGACAGGACATACAGCAGAATGTTGACGTCGGAGCACTTGTGGGCCTTCACGTTCATCACGATGGCGATGATGAGGAAGATCAGGCCGTAGCCCGCGTCTCCTATGATCATCGCGAAGAAGATTGAGAAGAAGAGGAGGAACCAGGACGAGATGTCGTACTCCCTATAGCCCGGCACGGTGCCAAGAATGTCGTAGATCGGCTGTATGATGCGGATAAGGCCCTTGTAGCGCAGCTTGGTCGGCGGGTTGTCCTCGTCCTCCACCTCGCGGATCAGATAGGCCCAGCCGTTCGACTTGGCCAGGGTGCGGAAGTCGTCGCAGCACTCGTGGGGCATGTAGCCGGAAAGCAGGCACAGCCCACCCTCCTCGTCCTGGCTCGTCGCCTTGACGCGCTCGTACATCGAGTCCTCTTCGAGCTTCTTGAGCTCATTGCGGTAGCAGTCGAGGTACTTGGCCGCCAGGGCGATGCGCCTGGAGCACTGGGCCATCTCGTCGTCGAGGTCCTGGAGCCTGTTCTGGTACCAGCCGAGCGGATGCTCAGGCAGGCTGAAGGGCCTGTAGGGGATGGAGGCCGGAAGGACGCTGTCGACCAGGGCGATGGCGGCGGAACCGGCTATCGTGCCCAGACGGATGTAGCGCACACCCTCGTCCTTGGCAAGCTCGTCAAGGAGCCTCTCGTCCAGCGTGGCGAAGCTGAGTCTTATGCCCTCCTGAGCCAGCTGTTCCACCGCATCGGGGTCGAAGTCGCCCCAGGCTGCGATGCGGCTGATCTCACCGGAGATCCTGAGCCTCTCCTCGCTGGCCTTGCGCCTTGTGTCGATGGCTTCGGCGACGGCCTTGTGCATGGTGGCGAAGCCTTCTTCAGTCAGACTCTCCTGACTTGCCTTGCGTCCAGCCTTGCCCGCCTCGTCGCTGATGGCGTTCATCGCCTTCATCAGCTCCTGGCTGCGTGCGGCGATCGCCGCCGAGCGCTCGCATGAGGCCTTGAGCTGGCGGATGTGGACGATGCCGGCGTCCCTGAGGGCCTCGAGCATCTGGGCCTTGGAGGCGGAGGATGTGACGATCGTGACGCAGTCCATCGTCTCTATCATGATGCCACCTCCTTCACCAGCTTCTTCTTCGCGATCTTGCCGCGCACGACGGCGCTCGTATCCTGGTCCCCCAGGTAGATCGCGATCTTCCTTATGTTCTCCTTGGCCTCAGGGATCTTGACCTTCTCGAAGAGGTTGACGCGCTGGCTCGTCGTCCTGAGTTCCTTGCCCAGGAGCTCGACCTGCTCAGTGAGCGTCTTGACCATGGCGTCGTAGCGGGCGCTCTCCTTGAGCGCCTCGATGCCGCGGTCGACCCACAGCGGGTAGTCCCTGAGGTCATAATCCAGCTCCTTGAAGCTGAGGTCCTTGAAGACGGGGATCTCGACGCCTGCGATGTTCCCCCTGCCCTTCTCGATGTGGTCGATCTTGACCAGGGACAGCAGTCCCCCGTCCTTGAGGAGGGGGTCCTCCCCGTATACGGCGATCCAGGGCTCGAGGGAGTCGACCAGACGACGCTGCTCCTCCTTCAGCCTCTCGCAATCGGCCTCGATCTGACGTATGCAGATCTGCAGCTGCTGCTTCTTGAGCTGGAGCGTGGGCAGATAGCGGTTGAACTGCTTGAGCGCGTCCTTCTGCTTCTTCTGCTCGTTCTTGGTCAGCTTCACTGCCATCGCTTTCAGCTCTCCTTGGGCCAGTAGCGCTCGATCAGGGAGCTCTTCAGGCCGGTCTCGTTCTTCTCGAAGCAGGAGGCCAGGATGGCCCAGCCCTTGTCCAGGGCCTCTTCGAGGGGAATGTTGACGGAAAGGTCCATCAGCTCGCGCTCGAAGGCCTGTCCGTACTTGAGCAGCTTCTCGTCCCAGTCGCTCATCATGAAGCCCATCGACTTCTTCTCCAGCGTGTCCTTGTAGGCGGCGTAGAGCTTGATCATCGCATCCATCAGGGCGCGGTGGTCGTCGCGGGTCTTGGAGTTGACCTGCTGCTTGAGCCTGGACAGGGAGCCGAAGGGTTCGATGTGGCCTCCCCTCAGGTAGAACTGGCCCTCGGTGATGTAGCCTGTGTTGTCAGGTACGGGATGGGTGACGTCGTCGCCTGGCATCGTCGTGACGGCAAGGATCGTCAGCGAGCCTGCGTCCTCGAAGTCGACGGCCTTCTCATAGCGGCTGGCGAGGGTCGAATAGAGGTCGCCCGGGTAGCCGCGGTTCGAAGGCACCTGGTCCATCGTGATGGCCATCTCCTTCTGGGCGTCGCAGTAGTTCGTCATGTCCGTCAGCAGGCAGAGCACGCGCTTGCCGTCGACGGCGAAGCGCTCTGCGACTGCCAGGGCCAGGTCGGGGACAAGCGTGCACTCTACAGTCGGGTCGCTGGCCGTATGGATGAACATGATCGTCCTCGACATGGCCCCGCCCTTCTCCAGCGTGTCCTTGAAGAAGAGGTAGTCGTCGTACTTCAGGCCCATGCCGCCCAGGACGATGATGTCGACCTCGGCCTGCATGGCGATGCGGGCCAAAAGCTGGTTGTAGGGCTCTCCGGAGACGGAGAAGATGGGCAGCTTCTGGCTCTCGACGAGGGTGTTGAACATGTCGATCATCGGGATGCCCGTCCTGACCATCCTGCGCGGGATGATCCTCTTTGCGGGATTGACCGAGGGGCCTGCGATCTCGATCATGTTCTCGTCAAGCTCGGGGCCGTTGTCGCGGGGTTTGCCAGAGCCGTCGAAGACGCGGCCCAGCAGTGCGTTCGTATAGCTCACGCGCAAGGGGTGGCCGAGGAAGCGGACGCTGTCGCCCGTGCTGACGCCCTGCGTGCCGGAGAAGACCTGGAGCGAGACCAGGTCGCCATCCAGCTTGATGACATTGGCATAGCTCTTTCCATTGGCGGTGACGACCTCGGCCAGATCGCTGTAGCGTGGTCCCTCAGCCCTCACCGTGATGACGTTTCCGACTATGCTCTCGATCTTCGTGTATATCTTCTGCATGGCTCAAACCCTCTTCTTCTGTGTGTAGACGGCCTTCAGAGCGTCGCGCGCCTGGCTGTAGCGTCCATCATCCAAGGCGATGCCGTTCCAGTCGAGGAAGGCCTGGCGGACGCTGTTGAAGAAACCCCTCGCCTCAGCCTTGTCCGCAATGGCGAAATCGCTGTGCAAGATGTCCGAAAGGATCAGGAAGCTCTCACGCTGCCTCTCGGGCACGACGGCGAAGTCGACCTCGTCGAAGGAGTTCTGCTGAAGGTAGACGGCGTCCAGGAGCTCGGCCTTCTGGTAGATGATATAGTCCTCCAGACTTGTGCCCTCCTCTCCGACGACCTTCATCATCTGCTCGACCTCCTTGCCGCGGCGAAGGATGTCGTAGGCCGAGCGCACTCTGTCGGCTTCGATGATTCCACTGTACTTTGACCAGGAGTCGAGCGGATCGATGGCAGGGTACTTCCTGGCGTCGGACCTCTCCCTGGACAGGCCATGGAAGGCGCCGACGACCTTGAGTGTGGCCTGGGTCACAGGCTCCTCGAAGTTTCCTCCGGCCGGTGAGACGGTGCCGCCGATCGTGACCGAGGCGATGGAGCCGTCGTGCAGTCTGACGCGTCCGGCACGCTCGTAGAACTCGGCGATCCTCGACTCGAGGTAGGCCGGGAAGGCCTCCTCGCCGGGAATCTCCTCAAGCCTTCCGCTCATCTCCCTCATGGCCTGGGCCCAGCGGCTTGTCGAGTCGGCCAGGAGGAGGACGTCCAGTCCCATGTTCCTGTAGTACTCGGCCAGCGTGACCGCCGTGTAGACGGAGGCCTCACGGGCGGCGACAGGCATGCTTGAGGTGTTGCATATGATGATCGTGCGCTCCATCAGGCTACGTCCCGTCTTCGGGTCGACCAGCTCGGGGAACTCCTTGAGGACCTCGACGACCTCACCGGCACGCTCTCCGCAGGCCGCGATGATGACGATGTCGACGTCGGCGTTGCGGCTCGTAAGGTGCTGGAGGACGGTCTTTCCGGCGCCGAAGGGGCCCGGCGTGCAATAGGTTCCGCCCTTGGCGACGGGCAGGAAGGTGTCGATGATCCTGATCTTCGTGACCATGGGCTCATCGGGCATCAGGCGCTCCTCGTAGCAACGGATCGCCTTCTTCACAGGCCAGTCGAAGACCATGCTCAGGTCCTTGTCGACCTTGCCGTCGCTGACCGTCGCGACCGTGGCTCGGACATTGTAGACGCCTGCAGGGACGATTGACTTGACCGTCCACTCCCCCGCCAGGTTGAAGGGCAGCATGATGCGGTGGGTGAAGGCGCCCTCGGGCACCGTGCCCAGACAGTCGCCGGCCACGAGCCTGTCGCCGACCTTGGCCACAGGAGTGAAGTCCCAGTCCCTGTCGGGAATCGCGTCAAGGTAGACGCCACGCTGGAGGAAGTGGCCGCAGCGCTCGGCCAGTTCGGGAAGGGGATTCTGCAGGCCGTCGTAGATCTGGCTAAGTAGGCCGGGTCCCAGCTCGACCGAAAGCAGCTCTCCGGTGAACTCGACCAGATCGCCGACACCGACGCCGACGGTCATCTCATAGACCTGGAGGCTGGCGATGTCCCCGTTGATTCTGATGACCTCGCCCTTCAGGCGGCTCTCGCCGACAATGATGTATGCCACCTCGTTCTTGACGATGCTCCCGCTGAAGCGGGCAGCGACCATGTTGCCGTTGACCGAGACGACATGTCCTGTATTCTTTGACATAGGCACTCCCTTTTCTAGTTGAAGATTTCCCCTCTCAGCGCTTCGCTGAGGCGGGTGAACTCGCCCTTGCCCTTCTCCACCGTGAACGAGTCGCGGCGGCTGAGGAGCTGGAGTTTGAGGGCGTAGCTGATCAGGGCCGTGAGGTCCCAGCGGTGCTCGGGCCCGACGTTCCTGTCCAGGTAGTCGAAGTGGAGGTCGAGAAGGCTCTTCTCAGCCCTCAGCGGATCCTCGTCCTCGACAGCCTTGCGCACGGCGGCGCTGATGGCACCCGTGGGCGGAGTGTCGTTGTGGTACTCGCTCCTGTCCTTGCCCAGGCGCCGGCTGCGCTGCCATACGAGCTCCTTCTCGACCATCGTCCTGAAGCGGCTGTAGCCCTCGATGAAGGCGTTGCCCTTCACAAGGCCATCGCCCTTGACGACCTCGACGAGCGTCCTGTAGTCACCCTTGCCAATATGGCTCCGGCACAGGGCAAGGAAGTCGTCGACGGTCATGTAGGAACCGCCATCCGGCCTGATCGACGGAAGGGATGGGACGAAATAGTAGTAGTTCGCCATCACCCAGGCTCCTCAGTCGAAGACCTGGGCCTTCACGGCGTCGCTGAGGCAGGGCCTGATCAGCTCAGCCATCTCGTCGGCAGAAAGGTCGATGTAGCCGCTGCCGTCCCTGCTCTGGATGACGAGTCCAGTCCTTCCGCTTCCCACCTTCAGGGCAAGTCCGTTCTTCAGCTTGTCCGCAAGGCTCGAGCGCAATGCCTTGACGAGGGCCTCGGCGTCGGGAGCGCTGACGACGATGTCCGCGTCCTTCAGTCCGGCATCGACCGCACTGGAGACGATCCGCGAGATGAGGTCCTTGTCCAGAGCCGATGCGATCGAGTCGCCGAGGATGGCTCCAAGCTCCTTGTTTATCGTGTTCTTGAGGGCGAGGGACACATCACGCGCCGCCTGTGCCAGGGAGGCCTTGGCGCTCTGCTGGCGCAGTGCGCACTCCTTCGTCGCCTCCTCTACCATGGCATCCGCCTTCTCTCTGGCCGAGCTGAGGATCCTGTCGGCCTCGGCCCTTGCGTCGGCGAGGATGGCCTCCTTCTCCCGTCTGGCCTCTTCTATTCCTTCCTTGCGGATCGAGTCGACCAGGTCCTGAATCTGCTGTTCCATAGTTTCATACCTTCCACAAATTCACTTCTGTCCACTTCTCAGGAAAGGGACTTCCGCCTGAAATGATACTACAAAATATGATTCAGAAAATACTCCAGAAGATGAAAAAGGTCAAAAGCATTTTTCATGTTCCATTTGGAACAACAAAGTGCAATTGCAGGATATTTCCACCCATTTCGGAAAAAGAATCGGCCCCGCCGGAACATCAAGATGGACATCGGCGGGGCCATTGTACAGCTGTTGTCACACTTGTGGCTTTAAATCATGGTGAAGTCCATCTCATAGACTCCATCGGAAGGAATGTGGAAGGCCTTGCCGACGTCGCTTCCCCAGCTGTCGATGCCTCCAACGCCCCTCACTGCGGCCGCAAGGGTGAGCACGGAGCGACGGTAGAGTGGCAAGTCGATAGGATGCCAAGCCATCTCGAGCTCCTGTGGTGTGGCGGGAAGGAGGGAGAAGGAGATCGGACTGGATGGGGCTGCGATGCCCAGCCTCCGCCCTCCTGCCGTGATCTCCAGCCTCCTCACGCCCATGTGCATGCCATAGTCCTGGCATTTGACGTAGGGGCACTCCTCGATCCCTTCATGGACCCAGTGGCCCTCCTTGGCACCCCAGATCCTGTCCGGATAGACCTCGCCCGACAGGCCGTCCCACTCGAAGCGGTCGACCGTGAAGGGCAAAAGCAGCCTCAGGCCGCACACGGGCAGCTCGGGCAGCCCTTCCACACCCTCGTAGCGGAAGTGGCATGAGAGGCCCTCCTCCCCTTCCTTGGCCCTCCAGGTGACGAGCAATGTCGCACAAGGATCCGTCGCCGTGAGGAGGCGGAAGGTCAGACAGGCCTCCTTGGCCTGCCTGAGCGGGGAATCGAGGAGGCTGTTGTTCGCCGGAGCGATGAGGTCAGCCCTCTCCAGATGCACGCCGTCGATGTCGGCCCAGAAGCTGTCGACAGTGTGGAAGAGGTCTGCGCCCATCCACAGGCATGAGCGCTTCGAGAAGCCGTTGCCCCTGTCGTTGTCGCTCGTCGCCCTCCAGAAGGCGGGACGGACGGCGCGCTGCAGGTACTCCAGACCATCCTTCGAGAAGGACTCGAGGGAGCCGTGGTTGTAGGAGAGGATGAGGCGCACATCATCCTTGACGATGCCGAGCGAGAGGTCACCAAATACGATTTCCATAGACAGCCTCCACCATCTGCATCGCCGGCTTGGGCTTCCTGTCCGCACTCACGATGCCGTTGCAGCTGAACTCGTAGTCGCTGCGCTTCTCAAGATTGTCGCCACCGTAGGCGAGATATTCCACTCCAGTCAGCTCGTCCTTCTTCCACAAGGCCTGGTCGATGAAGTCCCAGATATAGCCTCCCGCGTAGCCGAGGTACTCGTCGAAGAGGTCGTCGTAGTCCTTGAAGCCGCCCAGGCTGTTGCCCATCGAGTGCATGTACTCGCAGCTGAGGAAGGGCTTGCCGCCATCCTTCTCGAGGTAGGCCCTGATCCTCTCAGGCGGTGCGTACATCTGGCTCTCGAAGTCGCTCACGCGGTCCTTCATGTCCGGTCTGTGGAAGACGCCCTCGTAGTGGACGGGGCGCGTCGGGTCGACAGACTTGTAGTACTCCTGCATCTTGACGATGTCCTCGCCGCAGAAGCTCTCGTTGCCCAGCGACCAGATGATGACGCTGGCGTGGTTCTTGAAGGTCTCGTAGTTCGAGCGGCAGCGGTCGAGCACGGCACCAAGCCACTCGGGCCTATCGCCAGGCACGTTCCAGCTCGGCTCCACTGCCCCATCCTTCTGCCAGGAGCCGTGGCTCTCCAGGTTGGTCTCGGCCATGACGAGGATGCCTGCTTCGTCGCACAGCGAGTACCACTCGACCCTGTCGGGATAGTGGCAGGTGCGCACGCTGTTGCACTTGGCATCACGGATCAGGGCTATGTCCTGTCTCATCTCGTCCATGCCGATGGCCCTGCCCTTGCGCGGACTCCACTCATGGCGGTTGACCCCGCAGATCATGAGGCGGTGGTAGTTGTACATCAGCATGCCGTTCTCGATCTCGATGTGCCTGAAGCCGATGCGGTAGGGAATGTACTCGACGAGGGCACCATCGCCGTCGTAGAGCTCGAGCTCGAGCTCGTAGAGGCTTGGCGCCTTGTAGTGGTACTGCTTGACGAAGGGGAAGCTCATGACCGGTGTCGAAGCTTCCACGACACTCTCGTCCAGCGCGATCTCCCCCTCACCCAGAGTGCCGAGCCTCCAGTGGAGGCGGCCCGTGAAGGTCGTGCCGTAGGAAAGCTTGACCGACAGGCGGAAGGTGCCGCCCTCATCGCGCCCGAGGTCGCTCTCGGCCAGGAAGTCCTCGACATGGGCGACCGGTTTCGAGACGAGGTATACGGGGCGGAAGATTCCACTGAAGCGGAAGAAGTCCTGGTCCTCAAGCCAGCTGGCGCTGCTGAAGCGGTAGACCTCCACGGCCAGTCTGTTGCCTTGCTTCCTGACAAGGCTGGTGACGTCGAACTCGCTGGGCGAGAAGCTGTCCTCGCTGTAGCCGACGAAGACGCCGTTGAGGAAGAGGCGGAAGGCCGTCTCGACGCCTTCGAAGCGGAGGACGAGGCGCTCGCCCTCCATCTCATCCGGCAGGTCGAAGGTCCTCATGTACTGCCCTACAGGATTGTTCCTGGGGACCATGGGCGGTCGGAGCATCTCGCGCCCCTCCCAGGGATACATCGTGTTTATGTACTGGATCTGGCCGAAGCCCTGCGTCTCGATGTGGCCGGGCACTTCGATCGTCGTCATGCGATTGGAGCTGAAGCCTTCTTTGTAGAAGTCCTCCTCCCTCTCATCAAGCGTGCTGGACCAGATGAAGTCCCACCTGCCGTCCAGGCAGAGGCGGAAGCCGCTCTCCTCCTCCCCCTTGCTCCTGTAGTGGATATGGTCGCTGTGGGCCTCCAGTCTGTTGATCTGGAAGACCTCAGGATCGCCCAGGATGCGCTCAATCCCGCTCATGCGTCACCTCCTCTGGCTATGGTGTACGAGAGGACGGCGAAAGGCAAGAGACAAAAGGCCGCTTTTGTGCGAAGATTCCACCCATGTGCGGCGTATACAGAATCATCAACCTCAAAAGCGACATGGCCTATGTCGATGGCACCGACGACGCCGAGGGCATCTGCGCTTCACAGCGCTTTCGCCTCGACCTGGGGATGCATCCCATGCACAGCCTCCAGGAGGACTACAGCAGGACCGGCCTGGAGCTCTTCACGATCGAGGTCGTGGAGACCTGCGATGCCGATGAGCTCGCATCGAAGGTCGAGGACTGGAAGAGACGGAGCAAGGAGGAAGGCCTCAGCCTCTATCGCTGAGTATCAGGCAGCGCAGACCCTCGATGGCGACCTCGATGGCCGGCGTCGTATCGTGGACCTTGGGGTTGTCCATGCCCAGCTTCTCGCGCTCCTGATTGCCGACGACGAAGAAGGCGCTGCCGGCCCTGACGCCCAGATGGGCGGCTACCGTGAAGAGGGCCGCGCTCTCCATCTCGCTTGCAAGGACGCCCAGCCGCTTCCAGGCCTCCCACTTGGCCATCAGCTCATAGCTCACAGGCATCACCTCAGGCTCATGCTGGCCGTAGAAGCTGTCCTTGCACTGGACGACGCCCATGTGGAAGCGGTGGCCAAGACGGCGTGCGCCCTCCCTCAGGGCCAGGGCGACGTCGAAGTCGCTGACGGCGGGGAACTCGATTGGAGCGTACTCCCGGCTGGTGCCCTCCATCCTGACCGCACCGGTCGCGATGACGACATCGCCGCCCATGACGTCCAGCGCGATGCCTCCGCAGGTGCCCATGCGGATGAAGGTGTCGCTGCCGCACTTGGCCAGCTCCTCCATCGCGATCGAGGCGGAGGGGCCTCCGATGCCCGTGCTCGTCACAGAGACCATCTCACCTTCCAGGTAGCCTGTGTATGTCACGAACTCGCGCGAGTCGGCCACGAGCCTCGCATCGTCAAGATGGGAAGCGATCAGGGGTACGCGCTTGGGGTCGCCCGGCATGATGACGTAGCGCCCAACTTCCCCCTTCTTCGTGTGCAGGTGGTACTGGATTCCGGTTCCGTTCATGTAGTCTGACATTCTTTCAATCTCCAATTGCTGGAATATTATCATGCCTCCGCCTCAGTCGGCGAGAGTGACGTAGGTCTTGCCCATGCCCCCATCCTCGGGGCGGGCGAAGTAGTATTCCTTCACGCTGCGAAGCTTCTTCAGATGGGCGTGGATGCCCTGGCTGAGGATGCCGTTGCCATAGCCGTGGATGATCGAGAAGGTGGACAGAGAGTGGACGAGGCAGGCCTCGATCTCGTCGTCGACGGCCTCGATCGCCGCCTCAAGCCTCATGCCCCTCACATCCAGCGTGAGTGAAGGTGCGGGAATGCGCGATGCGAAGGTGGCGACGCTGGCCTTCCCTTCGACAGGCGCCAGCTGGATGTCCTCCGCCCCCAGGTCGATCTTCATGCTGTCGATCGAGACCTGGTAGCGCCCCTTGCCAAGGACACGGAGTATCGTGCCGCGGCGGTGGAAGGAGCCGCAAAGCACTTCCTGACCGACCTCGTAGTCCGTCCTGACGGCCTGGCGCCGACGCGCCCTGCCCTCTTCGACAAGCTCCTGGGCCCTGGTCCCCTCATCCTCCATGGAGGCGATGAAGTCCTTGACGGCGCGGGTCTTCTCCTTCGTGAGCTGGCCGGTGGAGACGTCCTTGACCAGGCGCTCGAGGCGGCGCCGCGCCTCCTTCATCCAGCGGCCGAGCTCGTCGGCCTCCCCCTCCTGGAGCCTCAGCCTCTCCTCCTCGAGGGCCCTCTCCTTCGCCTCGGCCTCCTTGGCAAGGCGCTCGTAGCGCCTCTTCTCCAGGGCGGCCTCGCTGACCTTGCGGTCCAGGGCGCGGCTCTTTCCGTTCAGGCTGGCGATCAGCTGGCTGACGCTCGACGAAGAGGACAGCGACTCCTTGGCCGAGCGGATGACGACGGCAGGAATGCCCATGCGTCGCGCAGTCGCGATCGCGTGGCTGTCTCCGGGCAGGCCCTCGATGACGCGGAAGGTCGGCCTCTCGCCCTCCTCGTCGAACTCCATCGAAGCGTTCATCATCGCATCGTCGCCGTAGGCATGGAGCTTGACCTGGTTGTAGTGGCTCGTGATCAGCACCATGGCTCCCACGCCCTTGAAATAGTCGAGCAGGCTGTCCGTAAGGGCGGCGCCCTCCGCAGGATCCGTTCCGCTGCCGATCTCATCGAGAAGGATGAGGGAGCTTGGACGTGCCTCGCGGCAGATCGAGGCGATGTTGCTCATGTGGCCCGAGAAGGTCGAGAAGTCGTCCGTGATCGACTGGCCGTCCCCGATGTCCGTGAGGATCGAGGTGTAGAGGGGCAGCACGCTGCCCTGGGCCAAGGGTGCGTAGCCGCACATCTGGGCCAGGATGGAAAGGATGGCGACAGTCTTCATCGTCACTGTCTTTCCACCCGCGTTGGCGCCTGACAGGACGATCGTCCGCTTTCCCTTCGGAGCCGAGAGGCTGATCGGCACAGCCTTCGCGCCGAGGAGCGGATGGCGGGCCGAGACGATCCTCATATCCTCGCCGAAGCCTACGGCCTCCCACCTGTCGGCACGGATCTGGCATGCGAATGAATAGTGGAAGTCGAAGTCGGCGACGTAGTGGGCCATCTGGGCGACCAGTGGCAGCAGGGAACGAGTACGGGAGCTCAGGGAAAGGAGGATCTGGCGCTTCACCCTCATTATCTCGTCCTGGGCCAGCGTCACCCGGTTGTTGAGCTCCACCAGCTCGAAAGGCTCGACGAAGAAGGTCGAGCCTGTGGCGCTCTGACCCTGGACATAGCCCTGGACCGCCGAGCGGCTCTCCCTCCTGACGGGAAGCATGACGCGCTCGTTGCGGTAGACGGCCTGGCTGGACTGGAAGAGGGATGCGTTGTGGGCGATGTAGTCCTCCGCATAGCTCTGCCTCCTCTCCCTCTCCTTCTCCAGCGCGCTGTACAGCGGCCTGACCAGGGGATGGCTGTCCTTGACATGTCCCTCCCCGTCGAGGGCCTCGGCGATGTCACGCCCCAGGCGGGCAAGCTCTTCATTGGCAAGCCAGGTGTTCTCCTCGAAGCGGGCGAGCAGGCCTAGGGAGGCTATGTAGTCCGACAGGGCGACGAGGTCGAGTCCGTCGAAGTCGACGGCCTTCCTCCTTCCGCTCTCGAAAAGGCCCTCAAGCGAGGGAAAGGGCGTGAGGACGCACTCTCCCGCCACAAGGCGCGTGATGATGAGGGCGATGCGCTCCCGCCTCGCCAAAACCTCGCCGCTGTCATCGCTGAAGAGCTCGACCGATATCCTGCGCCGGCCCTCCGTGCTCAGGCTGTGCCTCCTCACCTGGTCGAGCACGAGCTCGACTTCAAGGTCGTCTATTGTCCTTTCCCTCACTGTTTGTTCTTCCTGAATCTCGTCCTCAGATAGTCCGGCTTGCGCTCCTCGAGGCTCTCAAGGAGGCTGATGTAGCTGTAGTAC
>JADIMU010000001.1 GCA_017694495.1 Candidatus Aphodenecus pullistercoris | reverse complement strand
GTATCGTCGGCAGCGTCAGATGTGTATAAGAGACAGGGCTTCCATGTCGGGCATCCCCGCCGCCAACCGCAACATCATCGGTGGCGAGAGGATCAAGAGCAGCGTCCACAACGGTCCCATCGTCATCAAGTCCGGCGACCTGCCTCCCGTACCGGGACAGATCGTCTCCGGCACGCCAACGAGCAGCAGGCCCCGTGTGGCCGGCGTTGTCGGTGGCCGCTCCAACGACAGGGAGAGGGGAGGTTTCCGCTCCCGTGACGGACAGCGTGGCGGCTACCAGGGAGGATACCAGGGTGGACAGCGCCAGGGCTGGCAGGGTGGTCAGCAGACAGGCGGCTTCAGACGCTTCAACGGCAACGGCCAGCAGGGCGGCTTCAACCGCGCCGGCGGCCAGAATGGCCCCATCGGCGGAAGGCCGACCTACAACAGGCCCGGAGGAAGGCCCGGCATGGGCGGAGCCCCCGCCTCCGGCTCCGGAATGGACCTGAACCAGAAGACTGCGGCCCGCAAGGGTGTTGGCAGAAGGAAGGAGGGAGGCGACTACCGCTCACGCCGTGACCAGGAAGTCGACTTCCAGTACCAGCAGAAGAAGAAGGAGGAGAGCAAGCTCGCCGCCGTTCCCAAGTCGATCGACATCATGGAGAACATCACGGTGAGCGACCTGGCCAAGAAGATGAACCTCAAGGCCAGCGACATCATCTCCAAGCTCTTCAAGATGGGCATGATGGTCACGATCAACCAGCAGATCGACCATGAGACGGCCGAGATCATCGCCAATGAGTTCGGCTGCGAGGTCCACCTCGTCTCCCTCTACGACGAGACTGTCATCGAGGATGAGGCCGACAGGGAGGAGGACATGGTCCCGCGCGCCCCGATCGTCACGATCATGGGCCACGTCGACCACGGAAAGACCAAGCTCCTTGACGCCATCAGGTCATCCGACGTCGCCGGCGGAGAGTTCGGCGGCATCACCCAGCACATCGGCGCCTACAAGGTCAACGTCCCTGGACGCGGCGATGTCGTCTTCCTCGACACTCCGGGCCACGCCGCCTTCTCCATGATGAGAGCCCGTGGCGCCCAGGTCACCGACATCGTCGTCCTGGTCGTCGCCGCCAACGACGGCGTCATGCCCCAGACACGCGAGGCCATCGACCATGCAAGGGCGGCCAATGTGCCCATCATCGTCGCCATCAACAAGTGCGACCTGGCCGACGCCAACCCCGAGCGCGTCATGCAGCAGCTTTCCGACATCGGCCTCGTGCCTGAGGAGTGGGGCGGACAGACGCTCTACTGCCGCATCAGCGCCCTGAAGAAGGAAGGCATCGACGATCTGCTCGACACCATCCTGCTGCAGGCCGAGATGCTTGAGCTCAAGGCCAATCCGAAGTGCCGCGCCGTAGGCAAGATCCTCGAGTCGAGGATCGACCAGGGCAGGGGTACCGTGGCCACCGTCATCGTCCAGAAGGGTACCTTGCACCAGGGCGACTACTATGTCGCCGGCATCTACCCCGGACGCGTCAGGGCCATGTTCGACGACAAGGGACAGAGGATTCAGAGCGCCGGACCTTCGACGCCGGTCGAGATCATCGGTCTGTCCGACATCCCATCCGCAGGAGACCCCTTCCAGGTCACCGAGGACGAGAAGCAGGCCAGGATGGTCGGCGCCAAGAGGCAGGAGCTCGAGAGGCTCGGCAACAGCGCCTCGGCCAACAAGATCACGCTGGAGAACCTCTACGACAAGATCAAGGAAGGTGAGATCAAGGACTTCAACGTCATCATCAAGGGTGACGTCCAGGGTTCCGTCGAGGCCCTCCAGGGCACCTTGCAGAAGCTCAGCACGGACGAGATCCGTCTGAACGTCATCCGCGCCTCCGCCGGCGCCATCATCGAGAGCGACATCACCCTGGCCGCGGCCTCCAACGCCCTGGTCATCGGCTTCAATGTCCGCCCGACGCCGCGCGCCCAGGCCCTGGCCGAGCAGGAGAAGGTCGAGATCCGCAAGTACAACATCATCTACGACGTCGTCGACGACATCAAGGCTGCGATGGAAGGCATGCTCTCGCCGGAGATCCGCGAGATCGACTGCGGCAAGGCCGAGGTCAGGGAAGTCTTCCGCGTGCCCAAGGTCGGCCTCGTCGCCGGTGCCTACATCCTGGAAGGCAAGGTCACGCGCTCGTGCTATGTGCGCGTCGTGCGCGACTCGATCCAGATCAACAAGGACAACATCCGCATCGCCAGCCTCAAGAGGTTCAAGGACGACGCCAAGGAGGTCACCGCCGGCTACGAGTGCGGCATCGGCCTCGAGGACTTCCAGGACATCCAGAAGGGAGACACCCTGGAGTTCGTCCAGATGCAGGAGGTCGCCCGCAAGCTGGAGTTCGACGTATGACGAAGCACAGCGAGGCGCGGCTTGAGAGCCGCATCCTGGAGGCCATCTCCACAATGATCGTGACAGGTGCGATCAAGAATCCGCACCTGTCACCCTTCACCTCGATCACCGAGGTCCGCCTGAGCGTCGACAACGCCTATGCGACGGTCTTCGTCTCCACCGTCATGGAGAAGGACCTGGAGCGCAGCGTCAAGGCGCTCTCCAGCGCCTCCGGCTTCATCCAGGGCCGGCTGGGCGCCATCCTCAAGACCCGCAACACACCTGTCCTGCGCTTCGTCGCAGACCGCAGCTACCAGGAGGGCGAGAGGATCAACCACCTGATCGACGAGGCTCTGGGCAAGGCATGAGCACCTTCTCGGTGACCGTCATGAAGAAGGAGGGTGGGATCACGAGCTACCGCGCCCTCTCTCCCCTCAAGCAGGCCGTCAAGGGCTCGAAGGTGGGCCACACAGGTACGCTCGACCAGTTCGCCAGCGGCATCATGGTCGCCCTGACGGGGGAGGCTACGCGGCTCAACCCCCTCTTCACGGCCTGCGACAAACGCTACCGCGCCGCATTGAGCTTCGGCGCCGAGACCGACACCCTCGACCCTGAGGGCCAGGTCGTCGCATCCGGTGGCCGCATACCGAAGCGTGAAGAGGTCGAGGCCGTACTGCCTTCCTTCATCGGGCCCTGCCTCCAGGTTCCTCCTGTCTACAGCGCCATCCACATCGGTGGCAAGCGGGCCTACCAGGAGGCGAGGAAGGGCAATGATGTCGTCCTGGAGCCCCGGCCTGTAACGATCCATTCGCTCTCGCTCGTCGACTACAGGGATGGCGTCGCCATCATCGATGCTCATGTCGGCAAGGGGACCTACATCCGCTCCCTCGGCCGCGACATCGCGCGGGCTCTTGGAACCTATGGCCACCTCGAGGCTCTGGAGCGCTACAAGGTCGGGCCCTTCGGCTATTCGGATGTCCACGGCCTGCCCGCTACAGCCGAAGAGAGCGAGGAGAACCTCAGAAAGCTCATATCGACGGTCGTCGAGGTCGAGTATGGCGCGCTGAGGCGCATAGCCAACGGCTATCTTCCCCAGGGTGCGCTCTCACTCTCAGGACCCGAGGGCCACTGGGCCATGCTCTACTGCCGTGGCCGCTTCATCGGCGTGCTCGAGCAGCGACAGGAGGGGGGCTGGCGCATCGCCGCCCTGGCCAGTCGTGAGGATCTATGACTTCTCCCTGGCCCTGGAGAAGGGCCTGCTGAAGGGACATGAACTTTCTTTGGCGATCGGTGTCTTCGACGGCGTACACCTGGGCCACCAGGAGGTCTTCAGCCGCCTCGTCTCCTTCGCAAGGAGCCACGAGGGAGTCGAGAGCTGCGTGATCACCTTCGGCACGAATCCGAAGGTCAAGGGCCTGATGAGTCTGGACAGCCTGCGCCTGCGCTCGCAGTACGTCGCCTCCTTCGGCGTCGACTACATGGTGGTTATTGACTTTTCCTCCGATTTCAGTAAGATGTCAGGTCGTGAGTTCATCCGCTTGCTATGTACGATGTGCCGTGTGAAAGCCGTCATAGTCGGGGAGGATTTCAAATGTGGCAGTCTATCGGACCAGATAACGGCGAAAGAGTTGTCCGATGCCTTCCATGATGAAGGATGCGAAGTCGAAGTCGACGTCATCCCGCCCGTCATGGACAGCGACCACGTGAGGATCTCTTCCACACATATCAGGCAGCTGGTCTCGGCCGGGGACATCGCCCGCGCCAACAGGCTGGCAGGCTCTCCCTACCGCTACGATCTGGTCTCATGCCGGTTCGAACGTCTGGGATCCTGTCTTGTAACCCAGGCTGTGGGCACACAGCGCCTTCCGGGGGATGGCATATATGCCGCGAGGCTCCTCCTCCTGGACGGTTCGTCGATCAAGGGACGTCTGGAGATAAGGCATGACTGCCTTTCCTTCCGTCCCGAGGCCGATGTGGATGTGGCCCGCGCCGACAGCATCGAGATATTTCCCATAGGAGAAATGGAAAGCATATGATCACAAAGGAAACAAAGTCTGAAATCGTGTCGCAGTATGGTGGAAGCACCATCAACACCGGCGACGTCGCAGTCCAGGTCGCCCTCCTGACCGCCAGGATCAACGACCTGCAGGGCCACTTCAAGCAGCACCCCAAGGACCATGCCTCCCGCCGCGGCCTGATGAAGATGGTCGGCCAGAGGAGAAGGCTTCTGCGCTACATCAAGAACCGCGACATCAACGAGTACCGCGACCTGATCGCCAAGCTCGGTCTCAGAAAGTAGTCATTGCAAGGCCAGACTGTGATGGGCAGCCTGGCCTTCGCATAGTAATAAAGAACAAAAAAAGAACAGGATAAGGGTTATTTTTCATGTCAAACACAACAACTGTCTCGGTCAAGATCGGTGACATCGACCTTGTCTTCGAGAGTGGAAGAATCGCAAAGCAGGCCAACGGCGCAGTCTATGCCCGTTACGCCGGAAGCGCTGTCATCGCCACCGTCTGCTGCGGCGAACAGCCCTCACAGCCGATCGACTACGTCCCCGTGTCGGTCGAGTACAACGAGAAGTACTATGCGGCAGGCAAGATTCCCGGAGGCTTCCTGAAGAGGGAAGGCCGCCCCAAGGACAAGGAGATCCTCGTCTCCCGTCTGATTGACCGCCCCATGAGGCCCCTCTTCGACAAGGCCTTCGGACGCGAGATCCAGATCGTTCCCACCGTCGTCTCATCCGACATGTCCCACACTCCGGACATCGTGGCCATCAACGCCGCAAGCTGCGCGGTCACGATCTCCGACATTCCCTTCTACGGACCCATCGCCGCCGTCCGCGTCGCCCTGATCGACGGCCAGTATGTCATCAACCCGACCTTCCAGCAGCTGCCTTCCGCCAGCCTCGACATCGTCGTCGCCGGCACCCATGACGGCATCACGATGGTCGAGGGTGGTGCCAAGGAGGTCAGCGAGGACGAGATGCTCGGCGCCATCAACGCGGCCCAGCCCGTCATCACGAAGATCTGCGAGGCCCAGATGGAGATGAGGAAGCTGTGCGGCAAGGAGAAGCTGCCCCTCATGGAGATTGATGAGGACCTCAGCTGGCTCGAGCCCGTGCGCGAGTACGCGACTCCCCTCGAGAAGGAGGCGAGCTTCGTCAAGGGCAAGATGAACCGCTATGCCGCCCTCGAGAAGGCCCACGCCCAGGTCAGGGAGCACTTCGCCGACCTGATCGCGGAGGATGAGAAGAGGCCTGGCCAGCTGGCCGCCATGTTCGAGGACCTCGAGTACAACATCCTGCGCTCCTCCATCCTCAACGACGGCGTCAGGACCGATGGCCGCTCCGTCACCCAGATCAGGCCCATCACCTGCGAGGTCGGTGTCCTGCCGTGCACCCATGGTTCGGCCCTCTTCACGAGGGGTGAGACCCAGTCCCTGGCTGTCACGACCCTCGGCACGGCCAGCGACGAGCAGATGTTCGACACCATCGACGGCGACAAGACCTTCTCCAACTTCATGCTGCACTACAACTTCCCGCCCTATTCGGTCGGCGAGTGCGGCAGGCTCACCACGGGCCGCAGGGAGATCGGACACGGCCACCTGGCCCAGCGCGCCCTCGAGGCAGTCATCCCGCCCAAGGAGAGCTTCCCCTATACGATCCGCGTCGTCAGCGAGATCATGGAGTCCAACGGCTCCTCCTCGATGGCTTCCGTGTGCGGCGGCTGTCTGTCCCTGATGGACGCCGGTGTGCCCATCAAGAAGCCGGTCGCCGGCATCGCCATGGGCCTGATCACCGAAGGCGCCGACTACTCCAGGTACGTCGTCCTCTCCGACATCCTTGGTGAGGAGGACCACCTTGGCGACATGGACTTCAAGGTCGCCGGAACGAAGGACGGCATCACGGCCTTCCAGATGGACATCAAGATCGCCGGCGTCACGCCCGAGATCATGTCCAAGGCCCTTGCACAGGCCAAGGAGGGCAGGATGCACATCCTCGGCATCATGGCCGAGACCCTGTCTGGACCGCGCGCCGAGATCAGCGAGCTTGCTCCCAAGATCCTGACCTTCAAGGTTCCCGAGGACGCCATCGGAGCCATCATCGGAACCGGTGGAAAGACGATCAAGAGCATCGCCGCCCAGTCTGGAGCCGAGGTCAACATCGAGGACGACGGAACAGTCACCGTCTACGGCAAGAACAACGCTTCCGCCCAGGAGGCAAAGAGGCTTGCCCTGTCCATCATCGAGAAGCCCGAGGTGGGCAAGATCTACCACGGTACCGTCAAGAGGATCGTGGACTTCGGAGCCTTCATCGAGATTCTTCCCGGCAAGGAGGGCCTGTGCCACATCTCCAAGCTGGCCAAGACACGCGTCAAGCAGGTCACCGATGTCCTCCAGGTCGGTCAGGAAGTCGACGTCAAGCTCATCGACATCGACAGGATGGACCGCCTGAACCTTTCCTACATCGACGCCCAGCCGGACGCCGATGGCGACAGGAAGGGCGGCAGGAAGTGAGCCTCGACGTGCCCACAATGCTGGAGGAGGGGACAAGCGTCCCCTCCTACCAGAGCTCTGGCAGCGCCGGAGCCGATGTCAGGGCCCGTCTCAAGGACGGGCCTCTGACCCTTCATGCCCACAGGAGCGCCCTCGTTCCGACAGGGCTGCGCGTCCAGATTCCTTCCGGCTATGAGCTCCAGGTCCGCCCACGCTCCGGCCTGGCGCTGAAGAAGGCTGTCACTGTGCTCAACACGCCGGGCACGATCGACAGCGACTACCGTGGCGAGATCGGCGTGATACTCATCAACCATGGCGACGAGGACTTCGTCATCAACGATGGCGACAGGATAGCCCAGATCGTGCTCTGCCCCGTCGTCCAGGCGCGCTTCGTTCCCGTAGACCGTCTCGATGACAGCCAGAGGGGAAGTGGAGGCTTCGGCTCCACAGGGGTCTAGCTTGCCGCGCCCAAGCCACCTCATCCTGGACCGTCATGTCGCGAGGGAGTTCATCCTCTCCTTCATCGTGTCCTTCCTCTTCTTCTTCGTCATCTTCTTCATCAACCAGATACTCCTGCTCGTGCAGCAGGTCGCCTTGCGCAACGTCGACGTGCCGACGATCATACGCCTCGTCGTGTGCGCGATCCCTCAGTTCCTGCAATACGTCGTGCCCTTCGCGACACTCTCCTCATCCTCGATGGTCCTTGGCGACCTCGCTTCCGCCAACGAGCTCATGGCCTTGAGGTCGAGCGGAATAGCGCTCTCAAAGGTCTACAGGGTCCTTGTGGTCCTCTCCATCCTCCTCAGCGTACTGACCTTCTACATATGCGACTACCTCATGCCGCTCTCCAGCCGCCTCTATCAGCAGATGCTCTCCGATGTCATGCGCGAGCTGCCGACCTTCGAGCTCAGGGAGAACGCCACGAACACTGTAGGCGGCATCGTGATGCGAAACGGGGCGACCTCGGGCGGCAGCGTGGAGGACATCGTCCTGCTCACGAAGGACGGCAGCCCCCATGTGACGCTCTCCTCGCCCTATGGAAGCGTAAGCCTCATAGACCCTGTCAACTACATCTATGAGCTGGACCTCAGAGAGGCCGAGCTCATGCTCAGCGAGGACGACATCGGCAGGTCCGTCCTCTCCAGCGCCCAGAGCGCCCTCATGTACCTCGACTTCTCACAGCAGCTTCCCAGCATGGTGGACACATCTCCTGGCAACCTCTCGAGCGCCGAGCTCTGGCCCCTGATGCAGAGCCGCAAGATGATGAGGGACGAGCTCGTCTCCAGCTTCCACGCCCAGAGGGAGGACGTGAAGTTCGACATGGGACAGGCCATACGCGATGCGGCAAGCCTGGAGGATCTCGAAGGGCTGAGGAGCGCCATCGAAGATGGAAATGCAAGCCTTGCGGCAATAGGTGAGGACGAGCCTGTCCAGTTCTACTACCAGTACTACAGCGCGGAGTTCAACAAGAAGTTCGCCCTCTCTCTGGCCTGCCTCTGCCTGACGGTCGTCACCTTGCCCCTAAGCCTTGTGAAGATACGCTACGGCCGCCTCGTCGGCTTCGGCCTTTCCCTCCTGATCGCAGTCGCCTACTGGTACCTCCTCTTCGCGAGCCAGCTGAGGATCTTCGACTTCAGCTTCAACGCAGGCTTCCTGATGTACCTTCCCGACGCCGTCATGTTCGTCATCGGACTGGGCCTTCTGTGGTGGAAGCGCAGGAGGGTCGGATGAAGATCGTCGACCGCTACATCTCCTTCTCCATACTGAAGACGGGCCTCGCGACGCTCCTGATATGCACGCTGATCATCCTGGCAGTCGAGCTCTTCGGACAGATGAACGACTACCTGACGAGCCAGCTTCCCTTCAGCACGATACTCCAGCTGTCCATCCTGGCAGTCCCCGAGTACCTTATGATGTGCGTCTCGATCTCCTTCCTCTTCGCGACGACCTTCTTCCTCTCCCAGCTGGAAGGCAACAACGAGATGATCATGCTGCTCAACTCAGGTCTGAGCTACAGGAGGGTCTGCCGACCAGTCATCCTCACGGTCCTGGCCGTCACGCTCATCGCCTTCGTCTTCTCCCAGACTCTCATGATAGATGCCAAGAGCCGGCACGACAGGCTCTCCGTGGAGCTTTTCGGCCAGAGCTCGACAAGTGACGCATCCGACGTCACGGTCAGCGAGGCCGGTGGCAACTTCCTCGTCAACGCAGCCTACTTCGACGAGGCCCGGGGACGGCTCTTCACCGTCACCATGGTCAGCTGGGACGGGGAGGGCAGGGTCAGCGAGCGCCTCGAAGCCTCCTATGCCGACTGGGACGCTGAGAAGGGATGCTGGACCTTCAGCGACGGTGCGCTCTGGGTCCTGTCGGGAGATGAGGTCACCGCCAGCCGCTTCGACACTCTCACGAGGGAAGATGTGACGACGGCCCCGGTCTTCTTCACTGACGAGTCGAGGGACATCAGCACGATGCCCACCTCAGTCGCCTTCGACCATCTCAGGCGATTGAGGGAGGTCGACGTCGAGAGCTGGTACCCTGCGGCCAGCGACTTCTACAGCCGCCTTGCAAGTCCCTTCTCGATCCTCGTGCTCACACTTGTGTGCCTCATGATGAACTACCGCTTCAAGCGCAACATCTTCCTCTTCTCGATCATCCAGTCGCTTTGCACCGCAGTCGTCTACTATGTGCTGCAGATGCTGTGCTCGATCATGACGAGCCAGGCTTTGTTCCATCCCGCCTCAGGTGTTATCATACCGGTCGTGGCGACGCTTGCCCTGGCGCTGGCGATCCGCCTCATAGGAAAGATCAATGGTTGAAAAGATATTCACATGCACCCTCCAGGACAGGGACACGAAGGCCCGCCTGGGCTACATCGACCTGCCACATGGACGCGTCGAGACTCCGACCTTCATGCCTGTGGGCACGAACGGAACAGTCAAGGGCATCTACCATGACAAGGTCGCCCAGATCGGCTACAAGCTCATCCTCGCAAACACCTATCACCTCTACCTTAGACCGGGCATGGAGGTCATCGGCCAGTTCGGCGGGCTGCACCGCTTCTCCAACTGGGACGGCAACATCCTCACCGACTCGGGCGGCTTCCAGGTATTCTCGCTCTCAGGACTGAGGAAGATACGCGACGCCGGAGTCACCTTCCAGAGCCACATCGACGGCTCGAGGCATGTCTTCACGCCCGAGAAGGTCGTCGACGTCCAGGGCATCATCGGAAGCGACATCGCGATGTGCCTCGATGTGTGCACGCCACCCGGCATCAGCCATCGTCAGGCCGAGGAGGCCTGGCGCGTCACGAAGCTGTGGGCCGAGCGCTCCCTCGAGGAGAGGAGGAGGCTGGGCGAGTCCTTCCGCGGCAATCTCTTCTGCATCGTCCAGGGCAACTTCTACGAGGACCTGAGGAAGGAGAGCGCCCTCGTGCTGAGCGACATGGACTTTCCCGGCATCGCGATCGGTGGCCTGTCGGTGGGCGAGAGCAAGGAGCAGTTTGCCGACATGCTCTCCTATACGGCCCAGTACGTCACACCGGATAAGCCGCGCTATGTCATGGGAATAGGTTCGCCCGACTACATCTTCGAGTGTGTGGCCAACGGCATCGACCTCTTCGACTGCGTCCTTGCCACCCGCATGGCGCGCAACGGAGGCCTCTTCACTGACGATGGAGTCATCGCGATGAAGAAGGCTTGCCACAAGTTCGACGAAGGGCCCATCCAGGAGGGATGCACATGTACGGCGTGCACGAAGTATTCGCGCGCCTACATGCACCACCTGGTCAAGTGCAACGAGATGCTTGGAGGCATGCTCGCCACAGAGCACAACCTGACCTATCTGTACAACCTTCTGGAGAGGATCAGGGCCTCGATCAGGGAAGGCCGCTTCAGCCAGTTCAAGAAGGAATACCTGGCGCGATTCTATGGCTGAGGAGAGGATGGGGGACAGGAGCGAGGCGTCGACCCTCCTGCTGATGGCGGCGACCTTCGTCTCACGCCTCTTAGGCATACTGAAAAGCCGGCTGATCGCCCTGGTCTTCGGATCAGGGACGCTCAGCGACGCGATGAACTTCAGCTACAATCTGTCCAACAACTTCCGCAAGCTCTTCGCCGAGGGCTCGCTGTCGGCCTCATACATTCCGCTTTTCGCCTCCTGTGAGGATGATGGCCGCACAGCGCGGCTCTACCGACAGGTGGCGAGCTTCCTCATCCTCATCTTCGCCCTCATCATCACGGCTGTCGCAATCTTCGCTCGTCCGATCATGGCCGCGCTCTCCGACTTCGAAGGCGAGGGCCTCGAGGTGGCGGCCTTTCTCCTTCCTCCATTCACGCTCTTCCTCTTTTTCATCAGCCTGGCGACGCTTTCCGCCTCCATCCTCCAGACGAAGCGGCGCTTCCTCGCATCGGGAATCGCCCCGATCTTCTTCACCCTGACCATGCTGCTCTCGCTCTGGCTCCTGAGCGACGATGTCGGATACTGGTCCATGGCCATTGGAGCCGTCGCAGGATCGCTGGCCCAGCTCGCCATAGTCCTCATCGACTTCAGGAAGCTTGGCATCCGCTTCCGTCTGGACTTCCATTTCGCAGCGAATGAAGATTTCCGGACCCTCATGCGCTCCTGGCTGCCGGCGAGCGCCTCATCCCTCGTCGCCATCGCATCGCAAAGCGTCACGATGTACCTCGCAAGCCGGCTTGAAGCCGGATCCGTCACAGCGCTGAGCAATGCGATCGTCTTCTACAGCGCGCCTTACGGAATCGTCTTCGCCTCGGTCAACGCGGTCTACTTTCCCCTCATCTCGAGGCGCAAGGATGAAAGGGGAAGGGCAGCGGCCCTTTCCGATGCCCTCGTGAACCTCACGACCTTCCTCCTTCCCGCAGCCCTGGTCCTCGCCTCCCTGAGCCGCGAGTGCGTCGCAAGCCTATTGCAGGGCGGGGCCTTCACGCTCGACGACACTGTGCTCACAGCCTCCGTCCTGACGGCCTACCTCGCCGCCATGCTGCCCATGGCCTTCTATGCCATGCTCCAGCGCTGGATGTACAGCACGCTGGACTACTGGCGCAACCTCGCAGTAGGCGTGGCTGTGAGCCTTGCAGACATCGCATTCACGCTTTTCTACATGTCCCAGGGACTTGGCGTCGTCTCCATGCCGCTTGCAAGCCTCTCGTCCTCGCTCATCGGGACGCTCTGCCTCTTCCCCTTCGTCCACGGCTTCGACTGGAGGCGATTCATCCACAAGGGGGGACGAGTCATCATTGCGAACATACCGCTTGCCGCCACAGTCGTCCTGTATGGAAAATGGAACCCGCAGTTCTACACTGCGGGCTCCACACTGAGGACCCTGGTCCTCACCATTATTGCTGGCCTCGGCATGCTTGCCGTGGCCCTGGCAAGCTACATCGCATTCAAGGTCGACTTCCTCTCGGCGCTCAGAAATCGGCGACCTTGATGTCCTTGACCGTGTAGCTGTACGGCGTGCCGTTGATCTCGAAGTCGAGCTCGTCGCCCACGCTCCTGTTCAGGAGCTTCATTCCAAGCGGCGTCTTGAAGTTCAGGATGCCGTGGTCGGGGTCGCTCTCCCACTGGCCGAGGATGGTGTACTGGAGCTCCCTGTTCTGGATGCGGTCGTGGAGGGTGACTGTCGTGCCGAAGCTGACGCGGGAGGGGTTGACGCTCTCCGGCGTGATGACCTGGGCCTTCTCGATCTCGTCGCTCAGCGTCCTGAGGCGGGCGTTGAGGTTCTTCTGCTTGTCCTTGCCGTACTGGTACTCGGCGTTCTCCCTGAGGTCGCCCAGGGCGCGGGCGTCGGCGATCTCGCTGGCGACGGCCTGGAGCTCGACATGCTCGATGTGCTCCTTCTCCCTGATCTTCTCGTCAAGGGCCTTCTTCGTGCACAGGAAGCCCATGGGGATGAGCTCGTCCTCGCGGATCTGGACCGGGTTGTCGTCGAAGAAGGTGAAGTCGGGGTACTTCTCGCTGATGAAGTGCTTGACCTCGATGACGTGGCCCGGGTCGATGTTCCTGTCGTTGGCGACGATCGAGTAGATCTTGCTCGCCAGGTCGCGGTCGCCCTTGTCGATCGCCTCGAAGAGCTTGCGGTCGCTGAAGAGGTAGCCCGTCACGAGCTCGTTGCGCTTCCTGTTCTCGCTGACGTCCTTCCTCAGCTCGATGTTGCTCGCGCTGTAGTCGAGGACCAGCAGGAGGGTGAGCAGCAGCTCCTCGCGGCTGATTCCGGCCTTGACCCAGTCGTTCTGGTCGGCGTTCTTGTAGAACCAGAGGAAGACGTCGACGTTCTCCCTCCAGGAGTGGACGCTGTCGGCGACCATGCCGATGTAGACCGAGCTCTTGCCGTTGTTCTTCAGACAGGTCGGAATCCAGGCATAGGTGTAGTAGGGGAAGCACTTGCGGAAGACTTCGCTCCAGGAGCGGTCACAGGCCATGACGTTCTCCAGGAAGGCGCGCTTGAGGTCGCCGTTGCCGATCCTGTCGAAGAGCCGGATCTTGTCATCGACCTTCTTGTAGAGGTCGGCGAAGGTGACATTCGTCTCTATGACTGCAGTCGCGATGTGCTCGTGGCTCCTGAGCTGGTCAAGAAGGAGGTAGCTGGACATGATGCGGTCGCTGACGCCCTCAGCCTGCTTCGCCAGGCAAGTGTTGAAGTAGACGACCATCTCGCTGAAGGCTTCGGACTCGACGTCGAGGCCCTTCGAGACGAAGTCGCGCATGATCTTGACCTTGCCGTAGAAGTCCTTCTCCGAGTCGAAGACTGCAAGCTGCTTCTCCTCCTGCGTGATCGGGGTGGAGCGGAGCATGTAGGTGTCGTTCTCATCCAGGACTGCGCTGAAGTAGGGGTCCTCCTGGAGGATCCTGCGCGCGGCGGTGCGGAAGCTCTCCCAGTCCTTCTGGCTGAGGACGGAGGGTACGAGCTCCTCCTTCATCTCCTTGAGGGAGCACTTGTCGTTGTGGCTCTCGAGGATGGTCACGAGGGCCCAGCGGGGATCGGCCTTGATCTTCGCGGCAAGCTTGGCTGGCACAGCGGTCTTAAGGACCCTGATGTTGTTCTTCGGAAGCGGAGTGAGGGCCTTGAAGGCCATGTCGAAGGCCATCGAGACCTTGCTCGCCTTGTTGAAGGCGACGACGACCTGCCTGTCGTCGATCGACTGGATCAGGCCGAGCCTGTCCGTACTCCTCTGGTAGACGAAGGAGCCCACGTCGAAGGCGATGTCGGTCTCGAAGAAGGCGATGGCTTTCGCGATGTCCTCGTTCGGGTCCGAGAGGCGGGACTTCTTCAGGCACTCGGCGAGCCTCGAGCTCTTGGCGTACTTGGCCTTGTAGCTCTTGACCAGGGCCTCGCGGGCCTGGCTGCTGTGCGGGTCGATCTCAAGGGCCTTCTTCAGGATGAGGATGGCCTTGGACGTATCGTTGGAGTAGTGGCTGTACAGCTCGGTCAGCAGACAGAGGGCGAGGGCCTTGTCGACGCTGGTTGCGACCTTCTCCGCGATGCCGAGGAAGTAGCCGTAGTCCTCGCCCTGGAGGGGAAGGAGGACGGCCCACATGGCCTTGACTGTGTCTCCGTCATGGCTCGAGATGGCGCGCGTCAGCGTCCTCCTGTAGTAGAGGAGGGCCTTCTCCCTGTCGCCAAGCTCATTGAAGTGGTCGCCAAGAAGGCGGGTGAGCTTCTTCTCGTCGAAGTCGACCTTCACAAGGCGCTCGAGGACGGACCACTTCTCGTCCTCGCGGCCCGTCTCCTCGTAGCAGTCGGCAAGCATGCGCAATGCATAGCGGTTCTCGTTGTAGGCAAGGATGCGCTGGCACAGGAACTCGACGGCCGGCCAGTTCTGGACGTCGTAGAAGCTTATCAGAAGGTTCTGCATGAAGATGTTGTCTTCGTGGGGACGGCGGACGAAGGCGATGGCTCCAAGCGTGTAGCGGGCCATGACGGACTCGCTGTGGGCCTCGATGATCTCATTGGCCTTGTCGGCGAGCTCTCCAAGGTCCTCGTAGTCCAGCTTCTCCATGGCCTTGTCGATGGCCTTGAAGCTCTCCAGGTCGAGGGAGGCGAGGGCGCTCTTCGTGTATTCCTTGTCGTTGGCAAGGATTTTTGTGATGGCGTTGGTTCTCATATTGAAAAACCTCCATGGAATTCACAGTCGTAAAACAAGCCGGGCAGGCGGGTCACCTGCTCGGCTCAGTCTTGTACTTGTACTTGAATGATAGCACCATTCGGTGCATTTGGCAAATTGAATCGATCAGTCTTCGATGATTGTGGATGCGATCGCAGGAAGGCTGTTCTCGATGACAAGGGGCTGTGTGTCGATTTTTATATAGTCGTCGACATTGACATCCTTGAGCTGGGCCTTCAGCTTGCCTGCCTCCTCCTGCCACATGTCGATGAGCTTCCTTCCATCGTCCTTCTCCCTCTTCGTGACGAAGTCCTTGTTGATCTCCTTCTCTTTGTCGGCGATCTTCTCCTCATACTCCTCAATCTTCTGCTTTCTGTCCTCGTTGGCGTAGTAGTCTGTGAGGTAGCTTGTGAGCGCCTTGGCCTCATCCTCGGGGAGATCGTCCTTCAGCACGAAGAATCTCATGTAGGAGACCTTCAGCTCCTTGCGCATGTCGTAGCAGACATTGATGCTGAGGCTGGTGCCTGGAGTCAAGGGATAGAGCCTCCTGTTGGGCGAGAAGCCGTCATCATCGATGATGTCCAGGACCTTGCCATCGTTGATAATGGCGAGGCTGATTCCGCTGTCACGAAGGTTGTAGGCGCTTCCGTCGAGGCTGGGCATCATATAGAGCCGACTGCATCCCTCAGGCACCTTCGCATAGAAGAGCATGCTCTTGCGTGAAGGGCCCTTCCAGCCAAAACCTGTCCGGACCTTGTCGATGGATGAGAAGTCGACGACGAATCGATACGCCATGTACATGGCGCTCTGGAGCTTGATCATGGTCTCGCGGTCGTCGACGTCATAAGGAATGATATTGAAGAGGGCATCGGGATTGGAGCTTTCCAGACACCAGGCGAGCTGGAGGTCTCCAAGATGGGCGATTCCACTGGCATCACCATTGACGCATCGCAGCTCGACGTGGTCTCCGCTTTCGACCTTGAAGAGCAGCGGCTTGGTGAAGTCCGCTCCACTTGCGATGCTGAGCACTTCCTGAGAGTTGATGGTCAGGCTGAGCCTGCCATTGAAGCAGGTCGGCTCCTTGAATGGGAAGTCGAGGTAGACGAGGAGCTGTACGACATCCTTTGGCGCCACCAGGTCGGCGATCGGACCGGTGGACACCGTATTGCGTCTGAGCAATGGATTCACCCCGTAGGCCTGGGAATAGCGGCGCAAGGCCTCGAGACCTTCAGTGCACCATAGCATTCTGCGTGCCTTCTGGGCCTCATCCCTTTGCTTCCTCGCCTCCTGGGCGGCTTCCTCCTCCTGCCTTTCTTGGCTGGACTTCCTCATTGCGATGATGAAGATTATGAGGACGATGATGCCGATGATGATGCCCCAGAAGAGGCCGGAATGATCCTCATACCAGTCTGAAAACACACTGAATGCGGCAATGATGATGAATAGTGTGATCAGGCAGCCGCATGCGCCTCCATCATTGATGTAATAAGTGTTTGTGACCCAATCGTAGCCTTCTTTCTTTCTTGCCATTTTCCCCTCTCAACAAGTGGTGTCTTCGTCCGATTCTAGACCTGCGCGGAGGGCAGTTCAAGTGTCAGGCGGCTTCCAGATGGGCCTTCCTCTCCTTGAGGAGGGTGTAGAGGATCGAGCCCACGGGTACGGCGAAGAGCATGCCCACAAGGCCGAAGAGGGCGCCGCATACGGTGACCAGTGTGAAGGTGTATACGGGAGGTAGTCCGAGGGATCCTCCGACGACACGGGGGTAGATGAGGTTGCCTTCGAGCTGCTGGAGGATGATGAGGAAGACGAGGAAGAAGACGGCCTGGACGGGCGAGGAGACGGCGATGACGATTGCGCCGATGATGGCGCCCGCGTAGGCTCCATAGACGGGGATGAGGGCCGTCACTCCGACGAGCACACCGATCGAGGAGGCCTGGGGCAGTCGGAGGATGAACATCCCGGCGAAGCACAGGCAGCCGATGATGACGGCCTCCAGGCCCTGGGCCAGGACGAAGCTCTTAAATGTGCGGTAGGCCAATGAGAAGACGTGCTCGACGCGGTTTGCCAGGCGGGGACGGCGGACCATTGCCAGCAAGGTCCTCATGTGGCGGCTGATCATCTCCTTGGCGCTGACGAAGTAGATGGCGAAGATCAGGCTGATGAAGAAGGTCAGGGCCCCGTTTATCGTGCCCATGATCGTGTTGAGCGTGCTCTCGATCAGACGCGGAGAGTTGGTACGGGCGAAGTCGAGGAGCAGGACCTGGAGCTCGTCGAGTGACATGTCAAGCCAGGACAGGAGGGTGGAGAAGGCCGTCGCGAGTCCTCCATCTCCGTCCGCAGAGGCCCCCGAGACCTGCTGGGAGAGGGCGCCGACCGACTGCAGCAGGGTCGAGACCGCTTCAATGAGGGAGGGGATGAGGAAGCCCAGTACGATGACGAGGGCGATGACGAGGAGGACGAGTGAGATCAGGATGCCTACGGCCCGTCCATGGCCCTTCGTCGCTCCATCCAGCTTCCTCTCGAAGAATGACGAGGGGATGTTGAGGACGAAGGCGAAGACGATGCCGATGAAGAAGGTCTGGAAGGCCGCGGAGAGCCAGCCTGTCATCGCGCTCCAGAACTGGCCGATGTTGGCGGTCACGTTGTACAGGACGACAAGGATGGCACCAAGGGCCAGATAGCTGAGGAATCGACGCGTCTCCATGGCTGACAATGATAGGACAAAAGGGCCTTGCCTGTCTGCCCCGCCTCCTGCTATAGTCCCGGGTCATGAACGAAAAGGTGCCGGAAAACCCTTCAAAAAACCGGGATGGCGACTTCAACGCCCTTGTAGTCGTATCCTGCCTGTTGATCACACTGTATCTGACCGCCAACCTCATGGCCGTCAAAGTCATCTCGATCGGACCACTGTCGCTCTTCGACGCCGGGACGATCACCTTTCCGCTGACCTACATGCTTGGTGACGTCCTTGCCGAAGTCTGGGGCTACAAGGTGGCTCGACGCGTCATCTGGCTGAGCTTCCTGTGCAACATCCTCCTGGTCCTCTTCACGGCCCTTGGAATCGTCCTTCCATACCCGGACTACATGGCAGACACCCAGAGCGCCTACGAGACGATCTTCGGCTATGTGCCGCGCATCGTGGCCGCGAGCCTCATAAGCTTCCTCTCCGGTGAGCTCGCCAACGCCAAGGCCCTCGTGTGGATCCGAAGCCGGCAGAAGCGGAGGGAGAAGCTGTGGGTGCGCACGATCGGCTCCTCGATGGTCGGCTACCTCTTCGACACGGTCCTCTTCGTCATCCTCGGCTTCAGCTTCACCGTCCCCGCATCCGAGCTCGTCTCGATGATCCTCGTCCAGTACGCCGCCAAGCTCCTGATCGAGGCCCTCTTCGGCACGCCTCTCGCCTATGGCCTCGTCGCCTGGCTTGAGCGGAGGTTCGCATGATCCGCTACAGCCGCATCGAAAAGGGCCTGAGACGGGAGTTCGTCCTCCTCCAGGGGCTTGGCTGCCGCTGGAGGAAGTGCACCTTCTGCGACTACCACCTGGACACTTCAGGAGACCCGTATGAGGTGAACAGGGCCGTCCTTGAGCTCGTCAGCGGGGACTTCGGCGTGCTTGACGTCATCAACTCGGGCAGCGCCATGGAACTGGATGGGAGGACTGTGGACCTCATCGCATCGATCGTTGTGGAGAAGGGCATCCAGGACCTCTGGTTCGAGGCCCACTGGATGTACAGGAACAGGCTGGCCGACTTCGCTTCCCGCTTTCCTTGCCGCGTCCACTTCAGGACGGGCGTCGAGAGCTTCTCGGGCCAGCTGCGCACCGCCTGGCGGAAGGGTATCGGGGAGGATGTCACGCCACAGGAGGTGAGGCGGTACTTCGAAGGAGTATGTCTCCTCGTGGGCGTCGAGGGGCAGAGCAGGGAAGATGTGCTCTCGTCGATAAGGATCGCCGAGGACAGCTTCGACTACTACTCGGTCAACCTCTTCTGCCCGAACTCCACGTCCGTCAGGCGGGACGAGGAGCTCTCCCGCTGGGCCAAGGCCACCTTGCCAGGCCTCCTTGCGCAAAGCACGAAGGCCGAGCTCCTTCTCGAGAACACCGATCTGGGAGTGGGCTGAGACTCCATATTGTGCTAGAATCAGGATTCATGAAGAGCCAAAGAATCGAGATAGCCCCTTCCATCCTCTCGGCCGACTTCTCAAACATGAGGGCGGCGGTCGCAGAGGTCGAGGAGAGCGGGGCGCGTTTCCTGCATCTTGACGTCATGGACGGGGTCTTCGTGCCCCAGATCACCTTCGGCCCCAAGCTCGTCAAGGACCTCAGACCCCACAGCGACCTGGTCTTCGACGCCCACCTCATGGTGGTCGAGCCTGAGCGCCACATACCGGCCTTCGTCGATGCCGGATGCGACTACATCACGATACATCAGGAGAGCTGCATCCACCTCAACCGCGCCCTCAACATGATCCGCGACAAGGGCGTCAAGTGCGGCATCTCGATCGTCCCCTCCACGCCAGTGTCTGCGATCCGTCCCCTCCTTGACCTCGTCGACCTCGTCCTCGTCATGACGGTCAATCCGGGCTACGGTGGACAGCGCCTGATCCAGAGCTGCATGGACAAGGTCGTCGAGCTGTGCGAGATCCGCCAGAGCGAGGACTATTCCTATCTGGTCAGCGTCGACGGTGGCGTCAATCTGGACACGATCCAGGACGTGGTGGCCGCCGGCGCCGACGTCGCCGTCACCGGCTCCGCCTTCTTCGGCGAGGTCGACAAGGCCCTCTTCATGGAGAGGATGCTGGCCCTGGCCGAGGAGAGCTTCCATTGAAGGCCGTGATACAGACCGTCGAGGAGGCCAGCGTCAAGGTCGACGGCATCATTGTTGGCCAGATCGAGCGCGGCATGCTCGTCTACTTCGGGGTGGAGAAGGGGGATGAGGAGTCCATCCTCGACCCCTTCCTCGAGAAGATGATGAAGCTGAGGATCTTCAAGGACGCCAATGGCAAGATGAACCTGAACCTCGCCTCGAGCGGTGGTGACATCCTCATCGTCAGCCAGTTCACCTTGGCGGGCGACATCTACAAGGGCAACAGGCCCGGATTCGAGACGGCGGCGGGAGCCGATCTGGCCCGCAGCCTCTACGAGAAGGCTGTTGAAAAGCTGGGCCAAATGGGTTATAGAGTCCAGACAGGCCTCTTCGGGGCCCACATGAAGGTCGCCTACGTCAACGACGGGCCGGAGACCTTCATACTGGAGTCCGACAGGCTCCTGCACAAAAGGGACGGAGATTCCGTATAAGGCCTCGATAGGAGATTCAAGAATGGCAAAGATCGCTGAGATTTCAACTGACGTGCAGAAGGCGCGTGAGCAGGCCCTCGAGGCTGCACGCAGCCAGATCGACAAGCAGTTCGGCAAGGGCTCCCTGATGAGGCTTGGCGACGCACAGGGGACGATGGACGTCGAAGTCATCCCCTCGGGCTCCCTCCTTCTGGACGAGGCCCTCGGAGTCGGAGGCTATCCCAAGGGCAGGATCATCGAGATCTACGGTCCGGAGAGCTCTGGCAAGACGACGCTCGCCCTCCATGCCATCGCCGAGAGCCAGAAGCTTGGCGGCATCGCCGCCTTCATCGATGCGGAGCACGCCCTGGACCCGGCCTATGCGAAGAACCTCGGCGTCGACATCGACGAGCTGTGGATAAGCCAGCCTGACAACGGCGAGCAGGCCCTCGAGATCGCCGAGTCCCTCGTGCGCTCGGGCGCCGTCGACATCATCGTCGTCGACTCCGTCGCCGCCCTGACGCCCCAGGCCGAGATCGAAGGCGACATGGGTGACAGCCACATGGGCGTCCAGGCCCGTCTGATGAGCCAGGCTTTGCGCAAGCTCACAGGCATCCTGTCCAAGAGCAATACGACGATCATCTTCATCAACCAGCTCAGGATGAAGATCGGCGTCATGTTCGGCAATCCCGAGACGACGACCGGCGGCAACGCATTGAAGTTCTACGCCTCAGTGAGGATGGATGTGCGCAAGATCGACACGCTCGGCAAGGGCCAGGACGACATCTACGGCAACCGTGTGCGCGTCAAGATCGTGAAGAACAAGGTCGCTCCCCCCTTCAAGAAGTGCGAGCTCGACCTGCTCTTCGGCAAGGGAATCAGCTACGTGGGCAGCATGCTCGACGCGGCCTTGAAGTACGACATGGTCGAGAAGTCCGGCTCATGGTATTCCTACAACGGCGAGAAGATCGCGCAGGGCAGGGAGAAGACGGTCGAGTACTTCGAGAACAATCCTGAGCTGACCTCTGAGCTCGTGGCCCGGCTGCGTGAGAAGATGTTCCCCTCCAAGGAAGCCAAGACCGAGGAGAAGGGCGAAGCCGGGAAGGCCTGACCTTGGACAACGCCGCACGGGACCTCATCTTCGACGAGGAGGAGAAGCAGGTCTTCAGGACACAGGAGTTCGAGGGTCCCCTCGACCTCCTGCTGTACCAGATCCAGAAGTCGGAGATCAACATCTACAACATTCCCATAGCCGAGATCACGCAGCAGTTCCTCGACTACATCGACCAGCACAAGGACTCCGGCCTGCGCAACCTGGCCGACTTCTACAAGATGGCCGCAGACCTGCTGTACATCAAGAGCAGGATGCTCCTGCCTCATGATGTCGAGTTCGACGAGGAATACGAGGACCCGAGGAAGGAGCTCGTCGAGCGCCTGCTCGAGTACCAGAAGTTCAAGCGCTATACCGACCTGCTGACCGGTGCGGCCACTGGCGACAACTTCCACATCCCGCGGCGTGAGAACTTCTTCGCCCTTCCATTCCTCGACGAGGACCTCTTCAAGGGGCTGAGCATCCAGGATCTGCTGGAGACCTATACCCGCATCCTCGAGACGAAGGCGCCGACGAAGCTCTTCAACGTCTTCAAGGAGGTCACCGTCAAGGAGAAGAGGGCCTATATGATGGAGCTGCTTGAGGAGAACGACGAGGTCACGATCAGCCAGGTCATCCTCCATTTCGACCAGCCGCTGCACATCATATGCTCCTTCATGGCCATCCTCGAGGCGGCCAAGGACAAGGTGATCATCTTCCAGCAGAAGGAGCCCTACGGCGAGATCTACATCGTCCTGCGCCCGCAGGACTGGAGTCCCCAGCTTGCCGACGAGTATGACAAGGACTATGATGAGGTCGTCGAGAACGATCTTGCCGATCCCGACGACTTCTCGATAATCTCCCAGGAGCGCAAGGCCGAGATCGACGAGGCCCTCGACGAGGAGGAGGGCAAGGAGTCCAGCCTCCCTGAAGAGACCTATGTCGGTGACGAGGAGGACCTCCTCGACGAGGATGAGTGATGACGAAGAACCAGCTGATGAGCACCGATGCCCGCATCGTCGAGTGCGTCCTCTTCATCGAGAACGAGGCGCTCGACCTCGAGCGGCTGTGCTCGATGACCAACCTTGACGCCAAGAGCGTGAAGAAGGCCCTCGGTGAGCTTGACGAGGCCTATCAGGAAAGGGGCCATGGCCTGAGGCTTAAGGAGAACAGCGACGGAAGCTGGGAGTTCGCCCCATGCAGCGACCTTTACGACCTGCTGCGCTCCACCTACGGGCGGAAGGTCGACCGCAGGCTGACACGCGCGGCAATGGAGACGCTGTCCATCGTGGCATACAGCCAGCCGATCACGCGCAAGGAGATAGACAACATCAGGGGCGTCGCCTCCGACTCGATCGTCCGCCTCCTCAGGGAGAGGGAGTACATCAAGGTCGTGGGACGCAAGGACGTGCAGGGGCATCCCTGCCTCTACGGCACGAGCCGCAAGTTCCTCTTCGAGTTCGGCCTGAAGTCGATCAGCGACCTGCCACGTCTCAGCGAGATCGACAGGCAGCGCTTCGACAAGGGCGACGAAGAGGATGAAGGAGAACTTTTCAAGGATGAGTGAGAGAGAGGAGGCCATGAGGCTGCAGGTCTACATGGCCAAGTGTGGGGTCGGCGGCAGACGCTTCTGCGAGACCCTCATCGCCGATGGGCGCGTCATGGTCAACAACAGGACGGTAAAGGAGATGGGCGTCAAGGTCCTTCCCGAGGACATCGTCCAGGTCGACGGTGAGACGATCGAGCTGACCGACAAGCTGTACTACATCGCCCTGAACAAGCCGCGCGGCTATGTGTGCACGAACTACGACCCCAAGGAGGACCGCTATGCCCGCGACCTCATCCAGATCCGCGACCAGCATCTGCTGTTCAACGTCGGCCGCCTGGACAAGGAGAGCAACGGCCTGATCCTCTTCACCAACGACGGAGACTTCGCGAACAAGGTCACCCATCCGCGCTGCGAGATCGAGAAGGAGTACATCGTCCATCTCGACCGCAAGCCTGAGGCCGAGGACCTGCACAAGGCGCTCAAGGGCCTGTACATCGACATGAGCCAGCCCTACAGGATCAAGAGCTTTTCCTACATGCCCAGACGGGACTATGTGCGCATCGTCCTCACAGAGGGCAAGAACCGCGAGATACGCAAGATCTTCAGCTACCTCGGCTACGAAGTCAAGGGACTGACACGGGTGAGGATCGGATGCATCGAGCTCGGCCGGCTCGAGCCGGGCGACTTCCGCAACCTCTCCAGGCGCGAGATCGACGGCCTTCTGGCCGGCAGGACCAGCCTCGACGGATCGCCGCGCCGCATGGTCGCGGCGAAGAAGAGCCGTCAGAGCTCTACGAAGAAGCTGGAGGGCAAGGCATGATCGTCGCGATCGACGGACCCGCCGGCTGCGGGAAGAGCACAATCGCGAAGCTCGTCGCGAAGGAGCTTGGATACTACTTCCTCAACACAGGCTCCTTCTACAGGGCAATCGCCTACAGCCTTCTGGAGAAGGGTGGGGATCCTGAGGATAGGGAAGGGGCGCTGTCGCTTGCCCGTTCGCTCGCCTTCAGCGTGAAGGATGGCGACCTGTGCGTCGACGGTGAGGATGTCGAGGACAGGCTCCACACGAAACCCGTCGACAGGGCCAGCAGCATCGTCTCCACCGATCCCAGGCTGAGACAGGTCGTCACGGATGCCGTGAGGCGCATCGCCGGCCAGATGGACATCGTCACCGAAGGGCGTGATACGACGACCGTCATCTTCCCCGACGCAGCGTGCAAGTTCTACTTCGACGCCACACCTCAGGTGCGTGCCCAGCGCCGCATCGCCCAGCAGGGGGAAGGCCAGTCCTACGAGGAAGTCCTGCGCCTGATCATGGAAAGGGACGAGAGGGACAGGAACAAGGAAGTCGGCTCCCTCAAAGTGGCTCCAGATGCCGTCATCATAGACACTTCTCACTTGACCATCGCACAAGTTTGTGAGAAAGTTGTTTCAGTTGTGCGCTCGCGCTCCGGCATGGGCGTCGACAAGTAATCGGATAGGAGTCAAAGAAGTGGAAGATGAAACTCAGATGACTGACATGCAGTCCCTCCTGCAGGAGCAGTATCTAAAGTCACTTGCGGGCATTGAAGACGGTCAGATCGTAACCGGAACTGTTGTACAGTTAAATAACGACTATGTTTTTGTCGATGTGGGCTACAAGAGCGAGGGAAAGATTCCTGTAGACGAGTTCATCGAGTTGCCGAAGCTCGGCGACAAGGTCAATGTCGTCATCGTCAACAAGGAAGGCAAGGGTGGCCAGGTCATCGTCTCGAAGAGGAAGGCTGACGCGAAGGAGCGCACAGAGGCCCTCCGCGAGGCTGCCGAGAACAGGACTCCTGTGCTTGGCAAGTTCAGCAAGGTGATCAAAGGCGGCTTCGAGGTCGACCTCGGAGCAGACTATAAGGGCTTCTGCCCCCTCTCCAAGGCAGATGTCGTCAGGGTCGAGGATCCCGAGTCCCTGATCGGCAAGACGGACTACTTCATCATCGACAAGTTCCATGGTGCGAGCAAGATGAAGTCCGTCGTCAACAGAAGGGAGTATCTCGAGAAGATCATCGCCGAGAACAAGAAGAAGTTCTTCGACTCGGTCCAGATCGGTGACGTCGTCCAGGGCGAGGTCAAGAGCTTCACCAGCTTCGGCGCCTTCATCGACCTGGGTGGCTTCGACGGTCTGCTGCACATCAACGACATGAGCTGGGGCCACGTCACCAAGCCCAAGGACTTCGTCAAGAAGGGTCAGGTCGTCCAGCTCAGGCTGATCAACATCGACCCCGAGACGCAGAAGATCAACCTCTCCCTGAAGCACATGACGGCCGATCCCTGGACGACCTTCGCCGACAAGTACCATGTCGGTGACGTCATCACGGCTCCCGTCACGAAGATCACGAGCTTCGGCGTCTTCATCGAGCTCGAGCCCGGCATCGAGGGCCTTGCCCACATCTCCGAGCTGAGCTGGACGAGGAAGATCACCAACCCGGCCGAGGTCGTCAAGATCGGCGACGTCGTCCAGGCCAAGATCCTCGGCTACGACCTCGACAAGAAGAGGGTCTCCCTCGGTCTCAAGCAGCTCCAGGACAATCCCTGGGACACCATCGCTGAGCGCTATCCTGTCGGCACAGTCGTGAAGGGCACAGTCGCCAAGGTCACATCCAGCGGCGCCTTCGTCACCCTTGAGAACGGCATCGACGGCTTCCTCCACATGGACGACGTATCCTGGACGAAGAAGCTCAAGAACATGTCCCAGTTCTGCAAGGAGGGCGACGAGCTCGAGGTTCAGGTGACCCGTGTCGAGCCCCAGAACAGGAGGATCCGCCTCTCCGTCAAGGAGCTTGGTGGCAACCCCTGGTCCAACCTCAGGAGGAACTATCCCAAGTACTCCGTCATCACCGGTACCGTCTCGAACGTCACCGACTTCGGCGTCTTCGTGAAGGTTCCTGGCGACATCGAGGGACTGATCTCCAAGTACAACCTCGTCGGACCCGATGAGGAGTACAGCGACAAGGTCCTCGAGAACTTCAAGGTCGGCGATCCGATCACCGCCATGGTCGTCGAGATCAACCCCCAGACCCAGAAGCTCTCCCTCTCCATCAAGGAGATGATCAAGAAGAACCAGGAGTCCGAGATGGCCAAGTACATGGCGGACAACGACGAGGACGATGACACCTTCTCCCTTGGCGACATTCTGAAGGCCAAGGACGAAGAGATCTGATTGTCCTGAGTCATCAATTGGATTAGGCGGGGAGAGGAATTTACCCGCCTAATCTGATATAAGGGGGATTGATATCAAATGAAAGACAAGAACAAGAATCTGACTTCCTCCGAGAAGCTCGCGGCCAAGACCGAAGGCTTCTTCGCCAGGAACTACAGGCTCCTGATCATAATCCTGGTCCTCATCGCAGTCGCCTGTGTCGGCATCTGGATCGGTTCCGTCATCGCTGGCAACTCCGCTTCCAGCAGGGCTGATGCCGTCTACCAGCTCGAGAGCGACTACAACGCGCTCCTGCTCATGGACGTCAACTCGAGCGACTACACGACGGCCGCAAGTCAGTTCGTCAGCGACGCTGAGGCCATCCTTGCGGACGCCGGTGCCAGCGGCGACTACGCCAGCCTGAAGACCAACTACCTGCTTGGCCTCTACTATGCCTTCGCAGAGGACTGGGCTACAGCTCTATCCTATTTCCAGACTGTGGCCACGGATGGACAGGGAACATACTTCGGCTCCCTCGCACTCGCAAACGCCGCAGCTTGTGCAGAGAACAACGGCGACCAGAACCTGGCTTTGCAGTACTACAACCAGATCTGGGACGACTACGGCACGGAGGCTCCAGAGAGCCCCAAGGCCCTCTTCAACGCCGCCAGGATCTACGAGCAGACCGGTGACACAGAGCTTGCCACAGCGACCTACAACCAGCTTGTCGACCAGTTCACAAGCTCCGAGTACAGCCAGCTGGCAAGCGCAAGGCTGATCGTCCTCGAGTAGGGGAAGCTCAGCGCTACATCATAAGGAGGATGGATTTGAGGAAGTACCTTACACTGGCTTTCCTTTCTTCCATCCTCTTTCTTTTTGCCTCCTGCGGGATGCCGACATATCATGACTACCAGGATGAAATTGCCATCTCCAGTGTTTCATCTGTTGGAGGCATAACCTATAAGGCTGGTTTCAGACTAACTCTTTCCGATCCAACGATTCTGGATAAACTGGATAGCAATACACCATCTATCCTTTTAATGTATTCTTTGTACCCACAAGGTGTTTCGACTGGTTTTTCAAGTCAGTTCTTGTCTTACTACAAAGGTGGTTCTTCGACACATCATAATGGTTCTCCTGCCGTATTCGATGAGGGCAGGCTCAACAATGTAGAATATAGCTATGAAGGAACCACCTTGCATTTGTATGGAATGACAGGCAATGATGGCTCATCATTGTATAATGCTCCCCTATATTCTTATGGTCCAATCATATGGTGGAAGGGAGACAGTGGCATTGACAGTGAAAATGAAGTGGCATATCCATATTGGTACTTCATGATTGATGTGTCCAACTCCAATTCTGCAGACAGTTCTTTCAACTTAGTATTGGATGTATGGAAAGCAGATTCCAGTGGAAATGCTCAACTTGTTGCCGATGATATACAACTGTACAGCTATTCAGGTCAGCCATTCTATGCACAGTATTCCAGTAGCGTTTCGAGTAGATTGGACTATGAGTATTATCGGGAAAAAAGTCCAAATGAAGATATTTATGTGAATCTATTCTGTGCATGTTGCGTTCTCCCTGGGGATGGCAGTGAATATAGCAACATATATTGGTCTTCTCTGACTAGCGATTCATTCTCGATTTAAAAATCCCATGGCGGGAAGCCCACCATGGGATTGAAGTCTTTCAGACAGTTTCTTCTCAGAGACTATTCTCGATCGCGCTGAGATCGAAGTTCTCCTTGACGCTTGTGCTTGCAACGAGCTTGCCATCCTTGTAAAGGGAGAGGGCGAGGGGAGAGCCGCCGAGGATCCTCATGACCTTGTCGCTCTTGTAGATGTCGACAGGCTTGATCTCGACACCCTTCTCCTTGGCATATGTCTCGCACTTCAGCAGAGTGGCCCTGTCGTTCTCCTCACTGGCGTTGTAGTAGAGGACAAGGACTTCGCTCTTGCTCAGGATGTCGTCGTGGATCGTCTCAAGATCGCCGATGTACCTCTCGCACATGTAGCCTGCGACCGCACCGTCGCCGACAGCGGTGGATACCTGGCGGAGAGTCTTTGCACGCACGTCTCCTGCGGCGAAGATGCCAGGCTGGTTCGTCTCCATATCGACGTTCGTGACGATGTAGCCACGGGAGTCGAGGTCGACAAGACCTTCAAAGAGCTTCGTGTTGGGCAGGTAGCCGATGAAGAGGAAGCAGCCGTCGACGTCGACAGGCATGACCTCTCCAGTCTTCAGGTTCTTCAGGTTGACCCTTTTGAGCATATCGTCGCCCTCGAAGGAGTCGACGGAGCTGTTCCAGATGAAGTGCATCTTCTCATTCTTGAAGGCCTTCTCGCGGGCGACCTGGTTGGCGTCGACATGACCCTCGTCATGGACGACGGAGACCCAGACTTCTGAGCAGAAGCGGGTGAGGAAGAGTCCTTCCTCGATGGCAGCATCACCGGAACCGATGATGAGGACCTTCTTTCCTGTGTAGCGCGCGGCATCGCAGGTGGCGCAGAAGCTGATTCCCTTGTCGAGGAACTTCTCCTCACCAGGAGCACCTGTGAGCCTGTTGCGTCCACCTGTGGCAAGGACGACGGCCTTGGTGTGGTAGTCGGTGCGGAAGGTCGAGACGTTCCAGCGTCCATCCTCAAGCCTGGTGACGCCCTTGCAGTCGGTCAGCTTGACGTTGACGCCGAACTTCCTGAACTGCTTGTCGAAGAGCTTCATGAGCTCGGTTCCGTCGATTCCCTCGGGGAAGCCGGGGTAGTTCTCGATCTCGGAAGTGTAGGTGGCAAGTCCTCCGATCAGGGACTTCTCCATGAGCAATGTCTTGAGCCTTGCGCGTCCAGCGTAGAGGGCGGCCGTCATTCCACCAGCGCCACCGCCGATGACGACGACATCATAATCTTCGATTCTCTTTTCCATGGTTTCGTTTCTCCAATAAAAAACCTGCCCCCATGGCAAATGAGTGAGCCACGAGGACAGGTAATAAGAAGGGGCTTAGTTGAACTGCGCTCTCTTCTTGTTCTCCCACCACCAGGCCAGGATCCAGAGGCCGAGAAGGGCCAGGAGCTGGATCAGCAGGGCAGGGACGAGACCGCCGAAGAGCTGGGGCAGGTAGACCTTGGAACCGGCAGTGAACCAGGTACCGGCGGTAGCCTTGGTGATGGCACCGGCGACTGCGTTTCCAATACAGAAGAAGGGGAAGCAGATCCACAGCTGGACATAGCCTTCACCCATCCTGACGAAGGTGCCGGAAGCACATCCGCCAGCGAGGACGGCTCCGATTCCGAAGATGAAGGAACCGATGCACATCTGCAGGTTGATGACGTTACCAGGCATGTTGTCGGCGCTCAGGCCGCTGAGGTCGGCACCGAACTGGGATGCATGCTTGCCGAAGAAGAAGATTGTGGACAGGGCGAAAGCGACGATGACAGCCCTGGTGAGCTTGGTCTCACCGGTGAGGCCGGGGTCGCGGTAGGCCGCTGTGAAGCAGAAGCGGGAGCGTTGCATGACGTAGCCGAGTCCGAGTCCGATGACCATGAGGAGCGGAGCCTTGGGGTAGGTCGGAGCGACGACGAAGGCGACGATGAGGAGGGCGACGATCAGGACGCATGCGACGATGATCTGGATCCTCTTGTTCCTGAGCTTCTGCTCAGCTGTAAGCCTCTTCCTGTTGGGCCTCTTGTTGGACACGGGCGGCATGAAGAACTTCAGCAGCTTTCCGCCGACTGTCGCGCCGAGGAAGACGAAGAGGAGGAAGAGCTAGGCAGCCAGAGAGAACTGGGGCAGCTGGGAGAAGAGTCCACCGATGTTGCAGCCGCCAGCCATCTTGGCACCGACACCCATCAGGAGACCGCCGATGATGGCGGCGAGGGCCTGCTTGTAGTGCTTGATGTTCCTGATCTTCCACTGGGCCGCCAGAAGGCAGGCGATGCTTGCGCCGAGCAGGAGTCCGATATCGGTGATGGAAGCCTGGTTGGCGAAGAAGCTGTAGTTGGAAGTGTTGTTGTTGAAGACGGTTGCGGTGTCGATTCCAAAGAGTCCGAGGAACATCGATCCCCAGGTGCCAAGGGCACCGGAGACACCCCAGGTGCTGCCAACCATGCAAAGGGCCATCGCGAAGATGACGATGAGGACGGCACCTGTGTAATACGACCACTCCCTCTTCAGGACGATGTCATAGAGGCTCGGCTTTTCAAGCTGATTGTTCTGGTCCATTGGGGTCAGCCTCACTTCGTCTTCTCGATGACGACTTCCCACTCGCCATCGCCGACTTCCTCGATCTCAACGTTGTAACCCTGGCCGCGGGCCCAGTCAGGAACGTTCTTCATAGCGCAGGTGTGGTCGATGCCGACGACGAGCGTGTCGCCAACAGCCATTTCCTTGATCGCGTTCTGCGTCTTCACGAGTGGAACGGGACATGCCTCTCCGAGGCAATCGAGATACTTTTCAGCCATACTGTTTCTCCTTGTATTTGGCTATTGTTTTTTCTGCAGCTATTATAGGCGGAAGACAAAAGAGACTCAACCTTGAACAATAGCGCTTTGCATCGATTACTGTTTGGAATTGGACAGAAATATTACAAAAATGGCATAAGAGCGGTATTGGTAGAATCTGGAGTGAAATGAGTTCCGAGGAAGAATCTGCTTTGATGATTGGACGCTGGGGTTACTGAAAAATGCAGTAAAGTGTTATAAACTATTTATATCAATGTTTATTGATATAGATTTTGGAATATAGAATCTGTCTAAAAACATAAAGTTAACTTGATAGAATTTATAAATAATATAACTTATCTAAATTAGATAATAAAACATTACTAGCAATCAAAGCAGGATTTCAGCCCGTTTTTTCGATTCTGAAGGGTTGTGATGCTGCAGATTGGGCTCATAGCTTTGCAGAATTCCATTCTGAAATCTCTTCTTGACGGCAACCTGGAAAGCGGATAGAAATGAAGCGAAGGGCGATGGTCTCATCAGATGGACCGTCTCGCCGATTTCCTGATCAGCCTGAATTCTCAATGGCGCTGTACAGAACCCAAATGACAGAAATTGAGTCTTGAAGGACCCCGAGGTCCAAGTTGGAACGACAGAAAACAAATTGGATATAATGTATATTCTGTCAACTAGACTGTTTTTCCAAGCATTTGAAACGGCTCTGGAAGGCATTTTCAGGTCTGAGAGGTGGTGAACTACCCTGGACTGCCTTCTGACGCGTTCTGAGGCCTATTTTGTGATGGTGTATTAGACTTGACTAAATCTGTATGGTTTTAAATATCTAACTCTAAATATATGTTTATTTACTGATTATGACAAACTTTATTATCTGTTTTTCAATACAGAATACATGACTTTTTCAATCATGTTATATTGACTAAAGACTCAGCTATGAATTTTTTACATTATGCTCAAGTCTTGTTGATTAATCTTTGCATTAAGTTTTATTGTCATTCATATTATTAAGATTTGACTTTAGATTATATAAAGTTTTATTAACACCTAGATTGATATTTCTATGCTTGAATGTGTGTAATGAAAAATTTACTGTCTTCAGACTCAGTACAGGACTCTGTAATCGGTCGGCTCGGGCACCTCGACCTGTGTGGATGCGAAACTGTCGATCAGAGCATCCTGGATGTCGATTGAATAGTTGCATATGACAGGAAGCTGGCTGTAGACCTCATAGCCGCCAGTTCCTGAGGCACGATAGCTGTTGAGGACAATTGTCAGGGTAAAGTCCGCTTCCTTGAGAAGGTCGTGACCTTTGTAGTTGAGCCGGACGACCCTGTCGCCGACTTTGCGCCTCAAATCGAAGCTGTATGAGAGGCCACGCCAGAAGTCCTGGTTGTAGCGCTCATCCTTTCCAGGCGAGAAGCTCGCCGACTCCACTACCCTTCCCTCTTCGATCTCAAGGAAGGCTGCAGTCCGTTCCATGGCCTTCTTGAGCTCGCAGCCCTTTATGCTCAGCGTCACAAGACTGTTCGCAAATGGATAGGATTTAAGGATGTCCGACATCGCAACATCGGGTCCAATGGAATATGGAGTGTTGAAGAGCGATGTTGCCGAGATGTCCGCACCTGTCAGGGCGAGCTGGACCTCGTTGATGTAGTCGGCAAGGCTTGAACCGTACAGGAAGCTATCGATCCTCGACCTGTCCTCGAGGATTCCATCGACATGGCCGACGCTCTGACGCAGGAAGTCCTGGACCCTCGCTTCCGTCCTGTCTTCAGATGCGAGAACCTCCATCGCACTCGAGAGGACGAAGTCCTTTGGGACAGCACACAGCTCTGCAACTGGAGGCTTTCCCTTCCCAAGCCTGACATGGGCGTAGTGGCTCGCCTTGCTCCCGGCTTGCATGACGAGGGTTCCGTTGACCCAATGCGGCTCGATCAGCTGATGCTGGTGGGCTGTGAGCAGGACGTCGAAGCCGAGCTTGCAGATCTCGTCGGCCCTGTTCTCCCTGTACACTCCTCCCACATCGGCACCGAAGCCGCCATGGTAGACGCACACTCTGGCATCGACTTCGAGGTTCCTCGTCTCCTCAAGGACTGCCTTGAGGGACTGGACGGAGTCGGCCACCTTCACTCCAGAGAGCATTTTTCCATCCCAGACATTGACATAGTCGGTGACTGCCCCTGTGACGAGTAAAGTGAATCTGTTTCTATGTATGATTACATACGGCTCCACATGCATCCTGCCCAGCTCATCGATGAGGTTGGCGCACACGACCTGGGCATCAAGGGACGAGAGGAAGGATTCAAGCTCATCGTAGCCGAAATCGAAATCGTGGTTGCCCGGGACATAGATGTCCAGGCCTGCCGCGTTGAAAGCCTTGGCCGCAAGGTGCGGCCGCACTGCGTTCTTCATCTCGTAGCGCATGAGCGGAGAGCCCTGGAGGCAGTCTCCCCCATCGATGATGATTCCATCCTTGCTGAAGCATGACGAGGCGGCCATGTAGCCCATGGCCTTCCTGTCAGCTGTGACATAATCATAAGGATAGATATATGAGTGCGTGTCGCTTGTGAAGTAGATGTCCACCTTCAGCCTCTGGCAAGCTTTGTCCTGAGCCTGTTCGAGACCCACTCGACGATGAGGACGAGTATGATGAGCCCAAGCAGGATGGCGCCAACATCGTTCCATCGGTAGCTGTTCATCGCGAACATGAGGGGCGCGCCAATGCCTCCGGCCCCAACAAGGCCAAGGACTGAAGCGTCACGCAGATTCATGTCGAAGCGGTAGATCAGGGTCGACGAGAATGAGGGCATCAGCTGTGGCAGGATGCCGTAGCGTATCTTGTCGAAGGTGTTGCATCCGGCCGCATCAAGCGACTCGAGGATGCCCTTGTCCAGTTCCTCGATGGATTCGGTGAACATCTTCGAGAGCATTCCGATAGAGCATGTCGACATCGTGAGGAGTCCAGCGAAGGCGCCGGGACCTGTGACCATGATGAACATGAGGCCGTAGACGAAGGCCGGTATGGTGCGGATCGCCATGACGCACATTCTGACGATGAGTGCGACTGGCCGTGGCACGATATTGGAGGCTCCAAGGAAGGCGAAGGGTATCGAGAGGACCGCACCCACCAGCGTTCCAAGGAAGGCGATCGCCATCGTCTCGAAGAGAAGATAGGGAACGCCGTCCGTGCCGAATGTGAGCAGCAGGTCGGCCGTCGGATGGAGGATGCCGCTGACGATTCCCCTGGCGACGGCAAGTCCGCTGCCTCCAGACTGGCTGGACTCGACCGCAGTCGCAGACCAGCCGAGGAGAAGGACTGTCACAAGGGTGGCCGCAAGTGTTGCGATCCACTTCTTCGGCTCTTTGGAGAGCGTCTCCGCGTATGTAAGCTTGATGTTTTCCATTGAAAGCCCCCCAACCTATGTGAGCTTCGAGCGGAGGTAGGAGCTCACGCCTTCGATGACGACGACTGTGACGAAGAGCGCCAGGAGGATCATGCCTACCCTCGCATACTCCATCCAGCCGATCCTTTCGTTGAGGATCAGACCAAGTCCGCCGGCTCCGACGTAGCCGAGGATCGAGGCGTAGCGCACATTGCCTTCGAAGCAGAAAAGGACCGTCGAGATGAACTGTGGCAGGACCTGCGGCCAGACGGCGTAGCGGATCGCGCTGATGCGTCCCATGCCCAGGGCCTCGAGGGCCTCATGGCTGCCCATGTCGACAGTCTCGATCTGCTCGTAGAGGATCTTGCCGCAGTATGCGAAGGTGAAGACTGCGATGGCGACCGTTCCTGCGAAGGTTCCCAGGCCGAAGATGTAGGTCGCGATCAGTGCGATCACCAGTGTCGGCAAGGTCCTGACGACGCTGTAGAAGAGCTTGAAGAAAGCTGTGACAAGCCTGCTGTGGACCAGGTTCGAGGCACAGACGATGGAGAATGGGATGCAAAGGACGGCGCCGATGAAGGAGCCGAGGAGGCTCATCTTTATCGTGTCCATCAAGGGTTCCCAGACGCGGGGCATGTAGGCCCAGTCAGGTGGGACCATGTCGCGCAGTATGACGAAGAAGTAGCTGATCCGCCTGGCGAGGGTCGAGAAGCTGAAGCCTGTCAGCTCTCCTGATGCGATTGTGGCAGCGACCAGGATGAGGAGGACGAGAGGCAGCCTGGAGCGCTTCTCGACAACCTCCTTGCCGTCCGGCAAGGTATACTTCCTGGGTTTCAGGATGCGGTCATAGAGGCCGAGCTCACTCTTCTGCATTGCCTGCCTCTCCATAGATTTCGTCAAGGACACTCTGGTCGACCGATGATGCGGGGCCGTCGTAGACGATCTGACCCGCCTTGATGCCTATGACCCTGTCGCAGTACTCGAGGGCGAGCTCAACATGGTGGATGTTGATCAGGACCGTGATGCCCATCTCCTTGTTGATTCGTCTGAAGTCGTCCATGACGAGCTTGGCGGTGACGGGGTCCAGGGCTGCGACGGGCTCGTCGGCCAGTATGATCGACGGGTTCTGGGCCAGAGTTCGCGCAAGTGCGACACGCTGCTGCTGGCCACCGGAGAGCTGGTCGACGCGCACGAAGGCCTTCTCGAGGATACCGACCTTGTCCAGACACTCGAGGGCCTTGAGCTTGTCTTCCCTTTTGAAGATGCCAGGAATCCTTCTCCAAAGGGGAAGATCCGGAACGAAGGCTGTGAGCACGTTCTTGATGACAGTCGTCCTGGTCACAAGGTTGAATGACTGGAAGATCATGCCGATCTTCCGCCTCAGGCCGCGAAGCTCCTTGCTCGAGAGCTTGCCAATGTCGACACCATCGACCTCGAGGAGGCCTCCTGTGATCGGATGCATGCGGTTGATCGCACGGATCAATGTCGACTTTCCTGCGCCGGAACGGCCAATGATGGCGACGAACTCGCCGTCCTGGATTGTCAGGTCGATGTCCTTCAGGCCGACTGTGCCGTTGGGATAGACCTTGCTGACGTCTGAGAACTTGATCATCTGCTCTTCACTCCAATGAGGGCATGGAATCTTTCCATGCCCTCGGGATTTTTGCACGGAATGCCGGTCCGTGTCAGCCGTTGAGGCTCCTCATGATCTCCTGGGCGACGCGCTCGTTGTCATAGTCGGCGCTGGTCGCAGGAAGGTAGCCGGTGTGGCTGTAGATGGCGATGACGCCCCTGCCCTCCTCAGTCTGGTTGAGGTTCATGAAGGCCTGCTGGAGAGCCGCCTTGAACTCGTCCGTCATGATGGGGCTGGCCTTGGAGACGCACACGGTGTCGTTGTAGATCATGGGTGTGACGCCGATCAGGTCGGTGTCCTCCCAGATTGTGTTGGTCATGCCGAAGCTGGTGTTCCAGTCGTCCTCGTAGTCCCTCCTGGCGTCGGCGAAGCAGCAAACGACGTCGACCTGGCCGCTGGCGAGGCGGGCGAAGGCGCTGGGATAGGAGTCGACCTGGACAGTGTGGGTGAGGTCGGCGATCGTCCTGTTGTCATAGCGCTCCATGAGCCACATGGTCGGATAGACGTAGCCGGCGCTGGACGTTGAGCTCATGACGGCCCAGTTGGCGCTGTCGAGGTCCTCCCAGGTGAGAGCCTCACCTGCATTGACCTTGGCGGCGAGCTCCTGTCCCTTGGCGGAAGGTCCTGCGATGATCAGGGCCCTGTAGCCGACGGCCTGCTCAGTGCTGGCGGTGATGGGCTCATTGCTGTTCCAGTCCCTCGGGTCGTCGCTGTCGACGGACAGTCCGTCCCTGGTCGCCGTCAGGATGACGTCGCAGCCCTGGTCGTAGAGCAGATAGGTGTTGGCGGGCATTCCGACGGAGACGTCGGCGCTGCCTGCGGTGAGGGCGACACCGACGGCCTCATAGTTCGTACCGACTGAGATGTCGATGTTGTTGACCGTATAGCCCTGTGCGGCGAGCTCCTGGGTCAGGAGGTCCTTGAGGGGCTCGGTCGCCGTGATGATCTCGGCCGGCTCCCTGGACGGGACATACATGATCCTCAGCGTGTCGATGACGTTGGCATCAGACGAAGCCTCGCCAGCACCCTGGGCGAAGAGGCCCGTCAGCGCGACGAGGGCGACAATGGCGAGCATGATTGCTTTCTTCATTCTTTTCCTCCTATTCCCACTTGGGGACAAGTTTTCAGATTATCAACGAGGGCGAGTAGATGCAGTAGCTCTGCACCCGCTCTCCCGTCATCTTCTCACCGATGAGCTGGATTGCCGTGCGCCAGATGTCGTCCGGGAAGACAAGCAGCCGCCTTCCCTTCGCCACATCCTCCGCAAAGAAGTTCGTATATGTGACGCTCATCGGATCGGCTCCCCTCTCCTCGAGGGCCTTGAAGGCGCCGCGTGCAAAGTCGGGATCGGAGAAGATCATGCCTCCAGGAAGCCTGTCCGCCTCCTTGATCGTCCTGTATCCCGACTCCTCGTCCATGCCAGCAAGCTTGAAGCATGCCTCGTCGAAGAGTCCGTATGACGAGAGGATCTTCACGAACTGCTCAGCCCTCTTCGCCCCTATCTCGACACCACCACGCATGAAGGTACCGCCGTAGTAGCCGACCTTGTCGAGTCCTTCCTCGACGAAGAGGCGCACGACGTTCTCCTCGCTCTGGGCATAGTCCATCATTATCGAGTCGTGGGCATAGCTCGTTCCAAGATTGTTGATCATAAGCAGGTGGTTCGAGGCCTTCTCGAAGTCGGCGACCTCGTCACGGCTGAACTCTCCCACTGCGATGACGGCTCCAGTCGGGATGTTCCTGTTGTACAGATGGATGTTGACGCCGCTTCCTGCGAGGCTCTGCAGCTTCGATACGAGACGCTCCTCGAAACCGGGCTTGTCGAATGGAGCCAGGGCAAGCGAGATGTCGAGCACTTCCGCCCTTCTCCGCTGCCTGGGTGTCATGTACCCTGTGCGCTCGGCCTCACGGATGATGCGCTCCCGCACCTCGGTGGTGACGGAGAGCATCGGGTCCTTGTTCAGCACCCTGGAGACTGTCGCGGGCGAGACGCCGCAGCTTGTTGCCAATTCCCGAATAGAGGCCATGTGCGTTCCTTGGCTACATTCAACAATGCTTTGTCCGGCTAGTCAACATGAATGGTAAAATTTAGTTAAATTTTCACAGTCCCTTTACAGAGTCAAATGGCCTTAAAGATAGCATAATGATTGAATTATCATATAATATTGTTATACATATGAAAACAAGTATTATAGTGCCGTTATATATGAATAATCATATTATAATTCTATAGTTGCTATTTTCCAAATCACACAGCATCTTGCACAGTCCACTCGTCTAGCACTATAATCAGAGACCATGATTGATTACCACTTCAAGGCCGCCAAGGACGCCGGTACAGCCCTAAGCCAGCTGTATGAGATCATCAGCATGCTCAGGAGCCCGGACGGCTGCCCCTATGACAGGGCCCAGACGGAAAAGTCCTCGGCAGGCAACCTCATCGACGAAGTCTATGAGTATCTCGATGGGGTCAACAAGGATGACATGGCCTCGTGCCGGGAGGAGATCGGCGATGTCCTTTTGAACGTCATCTCGATCCTCCAGATCCATCAGGACAAGAAGGACTTCTCCTGTGTCGACGCCGTCAATGAAGTGTGCGAGAAGCTGATACGCCGCCATCCCCATGTCTTCAGCGACAAGAGCGTGGAGAGCGTCGAGGAAGGCCTCAGCCTCTGGAATTCCGTCAAGGAGGAGGAGAAGGGACACAGGTCATCGATCGAGGAGGTCATCGGCCACATCCCCTCAGGCATGCCACCGCTGGAGAAGAGCTTCGAGATACAGAAGAAGCTGGGTCGCATGGGCTTCGAGTGGAACAACATCGACGAGGTCATCGACAAGGTCTACGAAGAGCTGGACGAGGTCAAGGACGCCATCCATGAAGGCAGCCAGGAGCACATTGAGGATGAGCTTGGCGACGTCTTCCTCACCATAGTCAACCTGGCCCGCTGGCTGCGCGTGCGTCCTGACCAGGCCCTGGAGCGCGCCAACCGGAAGATCACATCCCGCTTCACCCGCCTCTCCCAGCTCGCCAGTGAGCGCGGAATCGCAGTGGACCATGAGCACATGGAGGAGCTCGACCGCCTCTGGGAAGAGGTCAAGGAAGGAGAGAACTAGCGTCCCTGGATGGCCCTGAGCCTTTCTATCGCCGTGTCTGGCAGGCTCTGGTAGGCATATGTGTAATATGTCCTCGCCTCTCCAAGCATTTCCATCTGGACATAGATGTCACCGATGACGATGGCCATCTCGCCATCCCCAGCCTCGCCTGAGACGTATGCCGTCAATGCGAGAGGCAGGATCAGGGAGGCTTCTCCCCTCGACAGGAGGAGGCGGGAAGCTGCCATGATCGCAAGACGCAGCTCATCGCTGTAGCCCTCCTCGCTCATCCAGGCTTCGAGGTTCGGGCATATGATGGTCGAGGAGGCCTGGGAGGCGATGCACATCAGGCTCGCCGTACGGGCCGAGAGGTGTGGCCTCACTTCATTGTATACAGCTGCGGCATTCTCCCAGTCATCGAGTGCCGTCAGTGCCGAGAAGAGGGCGACGAGCTCGCCCGTTCCAGCCCTTCCATCCCCTCTGATGCGCAGTCCCGCCTCGGCTTCGAGGCGCGGATTACCGCTGTAGTAGAGGAGGATGAGGTCTGCATCGTGGCACTGGTCAGCCCACTTCTCGTCATCGCTGTACATGAGTGTGAAGAGGACGGCGCAATCACAGGCCTCGCTGTATTCGCCAAGTCTGTAGAGGGCCATCATGCGGTAGTACAAGGACTCGCTCCCAATGCCCTCATCAAGCGCCGAAGCGGAGGCTTCGACAAGCCTCCTCCAGTCGCCGCCTTCGTAGATCGAGGCCCAGTCCTCACCTTTGGAGCATGAGGATAGAAGAAGGAGGAAGGCGACAAGAGAGACCAGAATCTTTCCCATGCGCGCTTCCTCCCTGAAGAAAAGAATGAACCGTGGTCAGCAATAAGCCGGGTTCTGTATAACGACAACCATCTATCTAGGCCAGGGATCTCTCCCTGGCTCGAGCGGCCTACCCGCAGGGGACTGGTCCGGGGCGGGACACCCTGCTGCTTGGCCTTGCACCTGATGAGGTTTACACTGCCGTCCCTGTCGCCAGTGACGCGGTGAGCTCTTACCTCGCCTTTTCACCCTTACCTGCCCTATGCGGGCAGGCGGTATGTTTTCTGTTGCACTTTCTGTTGCATCTCTGCACCTGGGTGTTACCCAGCATCATGCCCCAAGGTGCCCGGACTTTCCTCTTCGCCCCCGTAAGGCGAAGCGGTTGTCTAGCTGGCCACGGAAAAGATCACAGATTGTCCAGGTCGTCGTCGCTGATCGCGTCGGCGAAGAAGTCCTCTCCAGCCTCGCTCTCGAGTCCGCTGAGGTCGATCATCTCCTCGTCGCCCTGGTAGTAGAGGATTCTGGAGCAGTAGGGGCAGTACTCGATCGGGTTCGTGCCCTGCCTGACATCGTTGACGAACTGCATCGGCAGGATCATATGGCAACCGGAGCAGACCTGACCCTGGATGATGGGTGTGATGCCCACACCCTTCTTGTTCTTGACGATCTTGCAGAACTTGGCGTAGATCTCGTCGCTGACGCCCTGCTCCTTGATCTGGACACACTGGTTGTCGAGGTCCTCGATGGCGGCCTTCTTCTCGCTGAGGATGCCGTCGATCTTGGCCTTCTCCTCCTCGACCTCAGCCTTGAGCGAATCGCATACGGAGCCCTGGGAGGCAAGCTTGGCCTCAAGCTCGCTGACGAGGGCGTTCGAGGCATTGCGGGCCTTGAGCAGGGAATTCTCGACAAGGTGGGCCTCGTCGATCTGCTTAGTGATGGCCTCATACTCGCGCTGCAAGGTGATCTTCTCGACCATCTTCTCGGCCTCGGTCCTGGCGCGCACGGCATCATCATACTTGATGCTGTTGCTCGTGGCCTCCTGGCGGGCCTTGGTGAACTCGTCGTTCAGCTCGACGTACTTCGCATTGGCCTCGCCAAGGCGGGCCTCCTTCTCCCTGAGTGCGGCGGGAAGGGTCTCGATCTCCTCCTCGAGGATGAACTTCCTGCTCAATACGTCCTGCAGCTGCAGCAGAAGGCTATGAACAACCGATAATTCTTCAGCCATTGTCGCTTATCTCTCCTAACTCTTTATACGTAATCCTTCAGCTTGCGGCTCCGCTTGGGATGGCGCAGCCTCCTGAGGGCCTTGGCCTCAATCTGTCTGATTCTCTCACGAGTGACATCAAAATACAAGCCAACCTCCTCCAAAGTCAATGGATAGCCGTCATCCAGACCGAAGCGCATCCTGAGGACCTCCTGCTCGCGCGGAGGCAAGGTGGTGAGCACTTCGCTGATCTGCTCCTTGAGCAGGACGTAGGCCGTCTCGTTGGCCGGATTCTTGACGTCCTTGTCCTCGATGAAGTCGGAAAGGAGGCTGTCCTCCTCCTCGCCCACCGGGGTCTCGAGGCTGATCGGCTCCCTTGAGACGGACTTGACCGCCTTGACCTTCTTCTCGTCCCAGCCGAGCTTCTCGGCGATCTCCTCGTCGGTCGGTTCGCGGCCGAGCTGCTGCATGAGGGTGCGCGACTCCCTGACGACCTTGTTGATCTGCTCGATCATGTGGACAGGGACGCGGATCGTCCTGGCCTGGTCGGAGATGGAGCGGGTGATCGCCTGGCGGATCCACCAGGTGGCGTAGGTCGAGAACTTGAAGCCCTTGCGGTACTCGAACTTCTCGACGGCCTTGATCAGGCCGATGTTGCCCTCCTGGACGAGGTCGAAGAAGTGGAGTCCACGGTTCGTGTACTTCTTCGCGATCGAGACGACGAGGCGGAGGTTCGCCTTGATCAGTCGGTCCTTCGCATCCTTCATCATCTTCTGGCCACGTCTGATGCGCTCGACGGACTCGAGGATCTTCTCGATGCCGCTTCTGGGCTTGACCTCAGGGTGCTCGGGATCGGCCTTGTCGTCGAAGGACTCGAACTCGTAGCAGATGCTCTTGAGCTGCTTTTCAGTGATCTGGAGGCTCTTGATGTCTTCCTTGATCTCGTCGGCGGACATGCCAAGCTCCTCCTCGATCGCCTTGACGCGGGAGCGCGTGGCAAGGTCACGGCCAAGCTGCCTCAGCTCGCGGGCGATGTCGGTGGAGGAAAGGCGCAGCTTGCGCGTCAGCCTGGCGGCCTTCTCGCTGCCCTCCTGGATCTCGTCCGCAGCCTGGAGGAAGCGGCCGGTGAGCTCGTCGATCTCATCCTGCTCGATGATGATCGGGTAGTACCAGATCGGCAGCCTGGTCCCATCACCGCTCTCGGCGAGGAGGGCGTGGTAGTCGGCGTCCGCCTTGAGGGCCTCGGCCGAGCCGCTACGCTCCCCAGCCTCCTCCGCAGCGGCCTCCGCGTCGATCGCCTCGAAGATCGAGTGGTCGTTCTTGTCGCTGATGTGGCTGCGGTTGACGATGATCTGGTTGCCATAGGGCGTCGTGATCTTCACATAGAGCCTCATGGTGTCCTTGTCCAGGTCCTTGACGTCAAGACCAAGGTGGCGGGCAAGCTCCTTGCGGTTGGTGTCGTTGAAGAAGACGATCTCGTCGCCCTTGACCTCGAAGCCGCCGAGGTGGAGCTTCATCAGCTGCTCGCGCATCGCGATGAACCTCTCGTCTCCGGCGAAGTCCTCACCTGTTAGGATGGCCCTCTGGCGCTGCTCGTCGTACTCCTTGAGGAGCTTGGAGCAGTCCTTCAGAGCCTCCCTGTAGCAGGATGAATAGTGCTTCTGGCGGCTGAGGAGGCTCTTGAGCTCCTCTGGGCTGATCGAGTCGTCATCCTCGTCGACCTTCGTCGCCAGGGCGTTGACGATCTTGATGAAGAGCGAGATCAGCAGCCCACTCTCCCTGATGACGGAACGGATGACCTCGTCGCCCGCCTCCATCTGCTTGGAGAGGGTGACCTCCTGGCTGGCGTCAAGCAGGTTCTCCTTGCCGATCTCCTTCAGATAGAGCCTGATCGGATCGTCGCCGCTCGCCTCGAGCTTGTCGCTTCCCAGAATCGTGTGCTGCTTGGCGGCCTCGTGGTCGTGGCTGTCGCTGATCTGGTTGAGGTCGACGTACTGCTCGCCTCCGCCGATGTGCTCATCGTCGGGGTTCGTCCAGCTGGAGAGCGTGGGCGCCTCGTTGTCGACGTCCTCGCTCTCGTCGTATTCCTCGTCCTCCTCCTCTTCGGAAGGGTTCTCCTCATCGTCGCCATCGTCACTCGCCTCGATGTCGAAGTCGGAAGGGACATCGTCGTCGCCGTCCTCGAGGTCCTCGTCGTCGACGTCGGGGTAGTCGAGGTTCTCCTCCTCGAGCTCCTCCTCGCTCATGTTCTGGACGTCGGGCTCCTCGCTGGCCGCAGCCTCGCTGGCATCCTCATGGTAGTCGATGCCACTGTCGCCGAGCTCGTTGATGAGGTCGTCGAAGTCGGTGCTCCTGTTGATGTCGTCCTCGCCGATGCCGAGGACGGCCAGGACGTCCACCTTGAGGACGAAACCTCCCCTCTCGAAGGACTTCCTCGAGAGCTCCTTCAAAAACTGGGTCTTCTGTTCTTCGCTTATCAAGTCTATCCCCTTGCCTTAAGCATTCTGAAGCTTTTCCATAAGTGCGCTGATCTGGCCATCAAGGCTGACCTTCTCCTGAAGCAGTTCCTTCAGCTGGGCCTCCTCAAGTCCCTCGCTCTCGCTCTGCCATATCTGCCTCAGCACAAGTCGGCGGCCATCCTCCAGCTTCCTCAAAGCGATCCTGTCCAAGAGCTCATCAATGACCTTTCTAGGTTCTCCCACCGTGAATTGTGGCAATTCGAAACTGGTGGCGACGTCGTTCCTGAGCTGCTCGTCCGCTATGAGGGAGAGGAAGAGCTCGTCGCTCTTGCCGACTCCATCCCGTCTCATGCTCTCCAGCGCCAGATAGATCATCTGGGCCTGCCTGTCCTTCAGGTCCCCGAAACGCAGAACCTTGGTGTAGGAGGCGAAAAGCTCCCTGTGGTTCGCGAACATCAGCATGAGGTAGAGGTCGGCGCTGATGGCCGATACGCGGAGCCCACCGCTTCCTTCCCTACGGCCTGCATCATCCCCTGAGGGGCTGTAGGCCTTCATGCCTCCTGCCGCAAGATCACCCGCAATCTGCGCTTCTCCGACATCGATCAGCTGTGACAGCTGACGGATGTAGGCCTCCCTCTCGACGTTGCTTCCCGTCGCGTTGAGGAAGGGCCTGAGGAATCCGACAAGCTCCGACTTTCCTTTTGGCGTTCTGGTATTATACGTATTGAGGCCCTTCTTTACAAGGTAGCTGAAGGCGTCTGTCGATACGGCCAAGGTGGCCTTCAGGGCCTCGGCGCCCTCCGCCTCCAGGTACTCTGAAGCGTCCTTGTGGCGGTCCAGCGAGAGGACGGAGCACTCCAGTCCCTTCTCCTGGCACAGGAGGATGGCCTTGACGGTCGCATTCTGCCCCGCCTCGTCCGTGTCGAAGAGGAGCCTCACGCCATCGGCATAGCGTTTGATCAGGCTGGCCTGCTCGCTTGTGAAGGCCGTGCCGAAGGGGGCGACCGCCATGCCAAGGCCCGCCTGCTGGAGGCTGATCGCATCGAAGTTGCCCTCGCACACGATCGCATAGCCGGCCTTCCTGATCTCATCAAGGCCCTCGTAGAAGCCGTAGAGGTTGTTCTTCTTCTGGTAGACCGCAGTCTCGGGCGTGTTGATGTACTTCGGTGCGCCCTCCCTGAAGGAGAGGTCCCTTGCGCCGAAGGCGACAGTGCGCCCCTGCCAGGAGCGGACGGGGAACATCAGGCGGTTGCAGAAGAGTGGGTAAGGATACCTGTTCAGGCTGAAGTAACCAGAGGTGCGCAGGAAGTCGTCGTCCAGCCCCTCCTTGCGCATGTAATCATGAAGCCAGTCGACGTCCCTCGGCGCATAGCCTAGGCGGAAGCGCTCGATTGTCGACTGGGCGACCTTGCGCCTGGCAAGGTAGTCCCTGGCCTCCTGGGCCTCGGGACTCTTCATCAAGAGGTCGTGGAAGACGGATGCCATCTTCTCGTTGAGCTCATACAGGCTCGTCCTCTTCTCCCGCTCATGGCTCTCCCTGGGACTCTCGTCCTCGATCTGGACACCGGCCTTTGCGGCGAGCTCACGGACGGCCTCAGGGAAGCTGAGGCGCTCCATCTTCATGACGAAGTCGAACATGCTGCCATGCTCATGGCAGCCGAAGCAGTAGAAGCGGGAATTCTTCTCGTCGAGCTTGCAGCTGGGTGTGCGCTCGCTGCCGTTGCCATGGAATGGACAACGGATCCAGTAGCCGCCGGAGCGGCGGATCACCTGAGTGTACGAAGAGACGACATCAACGATGCTGAGCCTCCCCTTGATCTCCTCGATGGTCCTGTCTGAAAACGCCAAGTCTGCAACCCCTTTAAGAAGATAACTCTTATCCAGGAAATAGGCAACGACTACTTCACACGCGTGACGACTTTCTCCTTCGTCATCGCGCTGAGGCATGTCCTGATCTCGGTTTCGTCGTGCACCTCGCCCTTTCCTATTCCCGGGCACTGGGCCTTCTCTGTCTCCAGGAGGGCGCGGTCCGAGAAGATGTATGGCCAGAATGGATAGGTGCGGCATTGCAAGGGCCTCACCTCATAGATGGCGCAGCCCTTGTCGGTCAGGAAGATGCAGCTGTAGTCCTCCCTCTCCTTCAGCGAGGTCTGATAGTAGCTGCCCATGTCGACCTCGCGGCAATACTGCGAGAGGAAGTCCCCACTGCTGATACATAGGTGACTTGCGATGCGCTGGACGTCGTCGGGCGAGATGAAGACATTGCCAGGCTCGCCGCCGCAGCAGTGGCCACAGCGCTGACACTCGAAACGCACACCCTTGGAATACCAGGCCAAAAGACACCTCCATAGACGAGAAGACCTCCCGTCTGGGAGGTCTCGCTGTCTTCAAGTTGGAGAGAGAAGGATTCGGACCTTCGAAGGCTAAGCCAACAGACTTACAGTCTGCCCCCTTTGACCGCTCGGGAACCTCTCCGTCAAACATCGATGTTTTTAGCAGGAAAGGCCCTTCTTTGTCAACACTCAGTGGAAAGTTTTTGGCATCTTGCCTTCAAGTCATTGCCGTATGGGCAATTGTCCGGTCAGAATCTGATCTTGAAGACGGCCTTGCGGTTCTGCCTCGCCTCACCCTGGACACTGACTCCCGGCTTGTGGAGCTCGCCAGGCAGGTAGAGGACGAAGGTGCCCTCCTTCAGAAGGCACTCCTCGCTCTTCTCGGCGTCGGTGAATGCGATGTCGCCCTTCTCGAAGGCCGGGTCGTCCAGGTCGCCCTGCTGGCTTGACCAGAGGCAGCGCTCCTGGCCTGAGAGCATGACCTGGAGGTCGGCCTCGACCTTGTGCCACTCGTAGGCCTTCTCCTCCCCTTCCGTCATGTAGATGTTGATCTGGCAGCGCATGTCGTCGCGCTGGGTCGGATTGCTTCCGGCGGGAAGCGTCGCAAGGACGCCATCGCGGATCATCCTGTCGGCAAGCGCGATGGCCGGATGGATGGAAGCGTAGCGGTGAAGATTGTCGATCGTGTCGTAGACCATTTCAATTCTCCTTGATCTTCATGTCCCCTTTCGTCTTCAGCAGCTCGACGACCTGTCGTGGGACGAGTCGGGAGACGTCGGCGCCGAAGGCCGCCATCTCCTTGATCTGGCTGGAGCGGAGCATGAAGTAGTTGGGGTCGGTGGGCATGAAGAGGACCTCGAGGTCCTGCATCATCTGCTTGTTCGTCATCGCGAGCTCGAACTCGTAGCCGAAGTCGCCTACGGCGCGCACGCCGCGGATCATGACGCCTATGCCATGCTCGCGGGCGAAGTTGACCATGAGGCCATCGTAGGCGACGACCTCGATGTTGTGTGAGGAGGCGAAGATGTCACGAAGGACAGCGACGCGCTCGTCGGCTGTGAAGAGGCAGTGCTTTGCGATGTTGTCGGCGACGACGACGTAGAGCCTGTCGTAGAGCTTGAGGGAGCGCTCGATGATGTTTATGTGTCCCAGAGTCGGCGGGTCGAAGGAGCCGGGGAACATTGCGACATGTGGATCCGTCACGCCATGTTCTCCCTGACGTAGGCCTTCATGCGGCCGTAGGTCTCGGCGTCCTCGAAGGGTATCTTCCTGACGAGGGACCACTTGCCCTCCTCGTCCTTCTGCCAGATGCCGAAGGCGCCTGAGCCGCAGTAGGAGAGCTTCTGGCCCTCCTCCAGCCTGTTCTCCTTCCTAAGATGCTCGAGGACGCAGTCGAAGTGGGCAGGCTTGCCCGAGTCCGTGTAGAAGGACTCGGCGATCGAGTCTATCCTCTCTCCGCAGATGGCGCACTCGTCATGGGGCTCGCAGAGGCTTGGCAGGTCTGGCACCGGAATGCGGGAGTGGAAGGCGTGGGGTTTGGGTCCTCCTGCGACCTGCTGGAGGGTCTTGAAGCCGACGAGCCGGCTGTCGTCCTTCTTCTTCCGCTTTCCCTTTCCCTGGCTCCTGACGGCCTTGCCCTTCTGGCTGGCCGCCTGTCTGGATGGGTATTTCTTCATGCCACACATTATTGCCGAAAGAGGGGCTTTGGGCAATAAAAAACCGGCTGCCACAGACAACCGGTCGTAAAGTGGAATGGAACGCCTCAGTCGGCCTTCTTCCTGATGAGCTCCTTGACCTTGGCGGCCTTGCCGACCCTGTCGCGGAGATAGTAGAGCTTGGCCCTCCTGGCCTTGCCCTTCCTGACAACCTCGATCCTGTCGATCCTCGGGCTGTGCAGGGGGAAGATCCTCTCGACACCGACGCCGTAGCTGATCTTCCTGACGACGAAGGTGCGGCGGACGCCGACGTTGTTCTTAGCGATGACGATGCCTTCGTAGACCTGGATCCTCTCTGTGGCACCCTCGACGATCTTGAAATAGACCTTGACGGTATCTCCGACGGAGAAGCACTCCGCATCCTTCTTGATCTGTCTTGCCTCAATGGCCTTGATGATGTCCATACGACATTACCCCTTGGTTCTTTCTATAAGTTCGATAAGTCTTCTTCTCCTGTCCTGGTCGAGAGAGGCCCGAACAAGAACTTCCGGTCTGCTCAGCATCGTTTTTTCGAGCATACGGAAATCACGCCAGGTAGCAATCCTTTCGTGATGACCTGACAACAATACATCAGGAACGGACTTTGTGCAATAGCTTTCCGGCCTCGTATATTGAGGATATTCAAGAAGTCCGTCGGAGAAGCTCTCGTCCTGGAGGCTGTCGCTGCTGATCACGCCGTCGATCAGGCGGAAGAGGGCGTCGATGATGACTGTCGTGCTCGTCTCTCCGCATGAAAGGACGTAGTCGCCGATCGAGATCTCGTCGTCGACGTAGGTGTCTATGACCCTCTGGTCGAGGCCCTCGTAGTGGCCGCAGATGAAGATGAGGTCCTTCTCCCGGCTGAGCTCCTGGGCGTAGGCCTGGGTGAAGAGGCGGCCGGAGGGCGTCGGGAAGACGACGCGGCGGTTGCGTGCATCGAGGTCCTCCAGGGCCTTCGACAGGGGCTCGCACTTGAGGACCATGCCCGCACCTCCTCCGTAGGGTACGTCGTCGCAGCTGTGGTGCCGGTCCGTCGCGTAGCTCCTCCAGTCCGTTATCCTGTAGCTGACGACGCCCTTCTCCACCGCCCGCGCCATGATGGAGTTGGTGAAGAAGCCTTCAAGCATCTTTGGAAAGAGGGAGAGGATGTCTATGTGCATCAGCGCTCCAGTATGGCAGGCTCGAGGAGCTCGATCGTTCCATGCTCGAAGTCGGGACTGGAGACGAAGGGTGCCATGTTGGGCACGATGACGCTGCGCCCATCGTCCGTCCTGACGATGAGGTAGTCGGCCTGGGCGCCGTCAGCGACGGCCTCGACCTTGCCCATGATACGTCCTCCGCTCACGAGGGCCAGTCCGTAGAGGTCCGCGATGTAGTACTCGCCCTCCTCGAGCGCGCTCGCCTTCTCACGTCTAACGTAGAGCACGGAACCTGACAGGCGCTGGGCCTTCTCCCTCTGTGCGTAGCCGACGAAGCGCATCAGGAGGCAGTCGGCATGCATGCGGACCGAATCTACGCTGAGGCGCACCTCTCGCCCCTCACGGGTGAGCGCGACGCCTTCGTCGAGCGAAAGAAGATGCTCGACCGATCCGCTGTACGGCGTCACTCTGAGAAAGCCTTCGACGCCATGGCTGCGGCCAATCGAGGCTGTAGCGATCATGTCCTGTTCCAATGTCCACCTCTTTGACAGGAAGGGCACCGGTTTCCCGATGCCCTGTCGTTTGTCCTCAGTCGAGAATCTCCAGACTGGCCTTCTTGCCATCCTTTGTGGCGCAGGCCGAGAGGATCGTCCTGATGGCCTTGGCGATGCGTCCCTGCTTGCCTATGACCTTGCCGATGTCGTCCTGGGCGACATGGAGCTCGAGGACTCTCGTCTTCTCGCCCTCGACCATGTTCACAGAGACTTCATCCGGCTTGTCGACGAGACTCCTGACGAGGAATTCTACGAGTTCTTTCTCCATAAGCCAGACCTCCCTGGGGTTCAGTTCTGGCTCGTGCGTGTGAGAGAGATCCCCTGCTTGTTGAAAATCTTCTTGACGGTTGCGGAAGGCTGGGCGCCCTTCTGGATCCAGTCCTTGGCCTTGTCGGCGTCGACCTTGATCTCCTTCTCGCCTCCCTCGATGGGATGATAGGTGCCGAGCTCGTCGATCGTCCTGCTCGTGCTGGCACTCCTGCTGTCCATGACCACAATGCGGTAGTAGGGTCTCTTCTTAGCTCCGAAACGCTTGAGTCTGATGCTAACCACTGTCGTTACTCCTTATATCTACATGATGAGGCTCAGCTGAAATACTTGAGCATCTGAGCCTGCAATTTCTTGTTCGACATGACCTTGTGCAACATGTTCCTCTGCTTCTCGAATGTCTTGAGGAGCCTGTTGACGTCGGCCACGCTGGTTCCTGAGCCCCGCGCAATCCTCTTGCGGCGGCTGGGTCCTATGATGCGGAAGTTCGACCTCTCGAACTTCGTCATCGACTTGATGATCGCCTTCTGCCTCTCGAACTCCTTCAGGTCTATGTCCTCCTCCCTGATGTTCCCCTTGGCTCCGGGAATCATCTCGAGGAGCTTGTCGACCGAACCCATCTTGTTCATCTGCTCGAGCTGTTCAAGGTAGTCCTGGAGGTCGAAAGTGTTCTTCTGGATCTTTTTGGCGAGCTTCTCGGCCTGCTCCTCGTCGTAGACCTGCTGGGCCTTCTCGACGAGGGAGACGACGTCGCCCATGCCGAGGATGCGCTGCGCGATCCTGTCTGGATGGAAGACTTCGAGGTCCTCAGGCTTCTCGCCCGTACCGATGAACTTGAGCGGCTTGCCGACGACGCTCTTGAGCGAGAGCGCGGCGCCGCCACGGGTGTCGGAGTCGAACTTCGAGAGGACGACGCCCGAGATGCCGACCTTCTCTTCGAACTCCTGGGCGATGGACACGGCGTTCTGGCCTGTCATCGCATCGGCGACGAAGAGCGTCTCGTCCGGATGTATCGTCTGGGCGATGTTCTGGATCTCCCTCATCAGGGTCTCGTCCAGATGCATGCGTCCGCTGGTGTCGACGATCAGGGTGTCGTAGAGCTCATGGCGGGCTGTCGAGACGGCCTCGCGTGCGACGCGCACGGGATCCTTCTCGCCGGGAATCGTGAAGACCCTGACGCCGACCTTCTCTCCAAGGACCTGGAGCTGGGTGATGGCTGCCGGGCGCACGAGGTCGGCGGCGACGAGCATGACACGCCTGCCCTGCTCCTTCGTGAGCTTGAGGGCGAGCTTGGCGGCCGTCGTCGTCTTTCCAGAGCCCTGGAGGCCCATCATGAGGATGATCGAGAGCGTGTCCTTGCCCTTCAGTTTCAGCGACTGGTCATCGCCGCCAAGCAGGGCGACCATCTTGTCGTAGACGATCTTGGTGAACTGCTGGCCGGGATCGACGGACAGGAGGACCTTCTCGCCGAGGGCCTCCTCGAGGGTCGAGTTGATGAAGCGGCGCACGACACGGAGATTCACATCTGCGTCGAGCAGCGAGAGGCGGATCTCCTCCACTGCGTCGCGTATGTTCTTCTCTGTGATCTTGCCCTTTCCGGACAAGGTCTTCATTATCGATGTGAACTTCGTGCTTAGACTATCGAACATCTTCCTTACCTGAAACGAAGGTATTTATACACGTTTTCCTTTTCAAGGGTCAAGCTTTCGCCTTCCTCTTGCCGTCCTTGTCGAAGTCGACGCGCTCCTCGTTCTCGTCGAGGATGACGGGCTCTCCGGCGATGGAGGCGAGCTTGTATGTGACGGTCGTCGAGACGCCGGCCTCCATCTGCGTGACGCCAAGCAGGCTGGACGAGCCCATGACGGTATGGGTGTTGTGCGTGATGATGATGAACTGGCTCGTCTGGCTGAAGTCCTGGAGCACGGCGAGGAAGTAGCCGATGTTCTTGTCGTCCAGTGCGGCGTCGATCTCGTCGAGGATACAGAAGGGGCTCGGCTTGACGAGGTAGGTCGCGAAAAGCAGGGCGACCGCTGTCATGCTGCGCTCTCCACCGGAAAGGAGGGAAAGGTTGATCAGCTTCTTTCCCGGCGGCTGGGCGAAGATCTCGATGCCGCTTGTGAGGATGTTCTCGTCATCCGTCAGCGTGATCTCGGCGCGGCCTCCGTTGAAGAGGCGCTTGAACATGTTCTGGAAGTTGTCGCTGATCTGCTTGTAGGTCTTCATGAAGAGGTCCTCGCTCTTGTGCTGGATCTCCTCGAGGACCTTCTCCAGATCGGCCTTGGCCTTGTTCAGGTCGTCAAGCTGGCGGTTGAGGAAGCCGTAGCGCTCCTCAGCCTCCTTGAAGTCGTCGACGGCCATGTGGTTGATGTTCGGTCCCAGGGCCGCAATCTTCTTGCGCACTTCCTCAAGCTCGTTCTCGACGAGCTTCTGGTCGGGAAGGTCGTCCGCCTCAAGGACGTCCTTGTACTCGTTCAGCGAGCGGGCATAGGTGTTGAAGAAGTATTCGAAGCAGTTCTTGATCTGCTCGTCGGCCTGGCTCTCCCAGAGGCTGAGCTTCTCGATCTCGCTGCGCAGCGAATAGGTCAGGCTGACCGCCTCGTCCCTCTCCTTCTGCCTCTGGACGAGGAGCTCGTTGCGTCCCCTCGTCTCCTCCTGGACCTGTGCCAGCTCCTGACGCAGTGAGGCGATGTCCTCGCCAAGCTCCTTCTTCTCCTCGTCGGCCTGCCTCATCTGGTCGTTGAGCTGGCCGATGCGGGACTGGATGTGGTAGTACTGGGCCTCGGCGTCCTCGCGGGCGGCCGTGTTCTGCTCGATGTTCCTCCTGATCGTCTGGACGATCTGGCTGGCGGAGCGCAGGCCTTCCTGGATGCTTGCCAGGTTTACCTCCATGCTCTTGGCCGTATCCCTGAGTC
>JADIMU010000051.1 GCA_017694495.1 Candidatus Aphodenecus pullistercoris | reverse complement strand
TTCTTCCACTGCCTGATGCACATTCCTCAGCCATACCACCTGAAGATGACGGTCGACGGCCAGAGCTTCGAGCTTTCCAGCCAGCAGGTCTCCGTCGCCAACGGACGGCGGATGGGCTCAGCCTTCCTGCTGACGCCGAATGCGATACTTGACGACGGCCTGCTGGACATCGTGTACGCCTCGCGCCCTGTGAACAGACGCCAGGTCATTCCCATGGTCCTGTCCTTCTTCAAGGGAACGCAGCTCGAGACATGCTCCTTCATGGAGCAGAAGAGGGGGCGCGAGGTCATCATCGAGAGTCTGGAGGGAATGAAGGTCCATGTGGATGGGGAGTTCGTCGCCGACGACGCCAGGCGCTGCCTCGTGCGCATCCTTCCCGGCGCCCTCCGTCTGCATTACGTGAATGCGGGCGCTCTGGGGTGAGGGCCCGTGCGCGCACAGCGGAAGCAGGGGCAGAAAGGAAGGGACAGTTCACCTACAGTTTTAAGTCCTTTCAGGGCAAGGATACGCGTCGAAATAAAGCCGCCAATGGTAACAACCTGCCTCTAAGTCGTTGCGTTTCAAAGAGAAATAGCTGTAGAAAGTGTTTGACAGACAGCCGTTTCTAGTATAATGTATAAGCTGAGTCCATAGGCTGAAAAGCATTCTCAATTCCTAGGATTCCGGGGAGTGTCCATTTTGGTAAACGATTTTGTTCCATGCGTCCATTTTTATGATCAGGACTTCGTAGACATGTACGACAGGACCTGGGTCTGGATTGAGGAGAACTGGAAAGAGAACGACAAGAGCGCCCACTTCCCCCAAGCCTACCTGTATACGGGCAAGGAGGGTGAGATCAGCCTGTTCGACTGTGCGCTCTCATCGCTCTTCCTTGTGTACAGCAACCAGCACTTCGACCCGTGCATGCAGATCGACTACTTCTACTCCATGCAGAAGGAGGATGGCCGCATCAGCGAGCGCTACGACATGCGTACCGGTCAGCCCATCGTCAGCGAGGACAACCCCCTCGGCCTGACGCTCCCCCTGCTGCCCTACGTCGAGTACTGCTTCTACCACAAGATTGGAAACAAGAAGAGGCTCAAGGACGTCGTCGGCCATCTCGAGAGCTACATGAACTGGATCGCAGCCAACTTCCAGTGCGAGAACGGCCTGTTCAAGGTGCCCTACGAGGCTTGCCGGCTCGGCAACGTCAACCGCCACGGCGCCGTCTACACGATCGACTTCAACGCCGCCATGGCCATGGCCGCGCTGTACATGTCGAACATTGGCGACATCCTGAACGACAAGGAGCTCAGCTTCCGCTACAAGAGGGTCTACTTCTCGCTCAAGACACGCATCAACAGCATGATGTGGGATCCCGAGACCCAGTTCTACTACGACCTCGACGGCGAGGGCGGCCGCATCGTGACCAACAAGCACATCGGATGCTACTGGACCATGCTTGCCGAGATTCCCAACTTCGAATACGCCGAGTACCTGATCAACAAGCTCAAGGATCCGGCCGAGTTCGGTACCGACAACCCCTTCCCGTGCATCCCCGTCTCCAATCCCGACTTCAGCCAGGACGGCGACGGCTACCGTGGAGGTGTCGTGCCCTTCTACACCTACATCGTGGTCAAGGGACTGGTGAAGTACACGACCTCGATCTTCGCCCGCGAGTGCGCCATCCGCCACATGTACTTCGTCCTCGACACCTTGCATCCGGATGGAGAGACGGTAGGGGAGGTCTGGGAGGCCTACAAACCCTCGAGCGAAGGTCCCTCAGTCTGTGCAGACCAGTCTTTTACAAATAGAATGCGTTATCTTCCAATGCTTGGCCTCGTGACGGTCACCCTGATGATCGAGAACATCATCGGTCTCGACATCTCGCTGCCGCGCAAGACGGTCAACTGGATGATGCCATCCCTCGAGGCCATGGGCATCGAGAAGCTCTCGCTCAAGCGGAACTTCATCACGATACTCTCGAGCAAGAACCTGCGTGGATGGGAGATAAGACTCGAGAGCGAGAAGCTTTACTACTTCACGATCGAGATCCTCGACGAGAACAAGAAGAAGACGCTTCCGATACCCAGCGGCAAGTGTTCGATGCTGATCGACAAACTCTGACGACACGAAAGTGGAATGTTGTTCCACTTTTATCCTTGCGCCCCCTCCCTCTTGGGGATATAATCCAGAACAGCAACAAACTACTGGAGGTTTTCCACTATGAACATGAAAGACTTCTCCCTCGAGGGAAAGGTGGCATGGATCACTGGCGCTTCCTATGGAATCGGCTTCGCAATCGCGACGGCCTTCCATGAGGCAGGTGCCCAGATCTGTTTCAACGACATCAACCAGGCCGCAGTCGACAGGGGTCTGGCCAACTACAAGGAAGCCGGCATTCCCGTCAAGGGCTATGTCTGTGACGTCACCAATGAGGACGCCGTGAACGAGCTGACCGCCCAGATCGTCAAGGATTTCGGCAAGATCGACATCCTGGTCAACAACGCCGGCATCATCAAGAGGATCCCGATGTGCGAGATGAAGGCCTCCGAGTTCCGCCAGGTCATCGACGTCGACCTCAACGCTCCCTTCATCGTGTCCAAGGCCGTCATCCCCTACATGATCAAGAACGGACATGGAAAGATCATCAACATCTGCTCCATGATGAGCGAGCTCGGACGCGAGACCGTCAGCGCCTACGCCGCCGCCAAGGGTGGCCTCAAGATGCTCACCAGGAACATCTGCTCCGAGTATGGCGAGTACAACATCCAGTGCAATGGCATCGGGCCCGGCTACATCGAGACTCCGCAGACCGCTCCCCTCAGGGAGAGGCAGCCTGACGGCAGCCGCCACCCCTTCGACCAGTTCATCGTCTCGAAGACTCCCGCCGCCCGCTGGGGCAAGGCCGAGGATCTTCAGGGACCGGCCGTCTTCCTGGCTTCCGACGCGTCCAACTTCGTCAACGGACACGTCCTCTACGTCGATGGCGGCATCCTCGCCTACATCGGCAAGCAGCCCCAGTAAGACTGGTCCATACAAGGCATCCAGAGGAGGGAAGGCGTTGAGCCTTCCCTCTTTTTTGTACTAGGCTGGGCCTCATGAGAATCATCCTCCTTGTCCTCCTTGCCCTCCTGGTCTCCTGCCAGGGTGAGGAAGCGGTCCAGACCCTTTCCGTCGCCGTGTCACAGGAGCCGCCGACGCTTGACGTCCACGTCAACTCCTCGCAGGTCGCCCGCTACATCATGGCAGGCAACGTCTTCGAACGTCTCGTCACGCTGGATGGCGGGGGACGGGCCGTAGGTGAGCTGTGCTCATCCTTCCTTCCGAGCGGCGACAACCACAGCTGGACCTTCCATCTCAGGCAAGGCGTCCTCTTCCACAATGGACGTGAGATGACGAGCGCCGACGTCGTCGCCTCCCTCAACCGCTGGGTCGAGTACAACTCCTCGGTGCGCCAGGTGCTTGGAGATGCGCGTTTCTACGCACTCGACGAATACACAGTCAGGATAGACGCCGAGCAGTCGATCCTCTTCCTTCCCGAGATGATGGCATCAAGCCCACAGAGCGCTGTCGTCTATGCCCGCGAGATGCTCGAGACGCTCGATGGAGATGGACTTGTCACCGAATACATAGGAACTGGACCATACCGTTTCGTCTCATGGAGGCCCGGCCAGGATGTGACGCTGGAACGTTTCGAGGACTACTGTCCCTATGGCGGCGAGATGGACGGCCTTGCCGGATACAAGCACGCCTACATCCCGCGCATCGTCTACCACTTCGTTCCTGACGCCTTCGCCCGCACCGCAGGCTGCGAGAGCGGCCAGTACCACTTCATCAACGACATGATGAGCGACGACGAGGCGAGGCTGAGGGAAAGGGATGGCCTCGTGGTCTCGAGGGGAGAGGAGGCCGGCTCCTTCGTGCTGCTCTTCAACAAGCGCTCACCTCTGACTGGCCAGCAATGGGTGAGGACGGCGGTCAATACGGCCCTGGACCTCGATGTCATCATGAAGGCATGCTACGGAAGTGGGGGCTATGCCATGCACGGCGACTACATGGAGGCGGGGCAGGACCTCTGGCTGCCCCCCTTCGACACGGACCGCTACGATGTCGGAGACAAGGAGGAGGCCGCCGCCATGCTTGAAGAGAATGGTTATGACGGCACTCCCGTGCGCATCCTTTCGTCCAACCTTTCGAACATGGACCGTGCGGCTCTGGCCTTGCAGAGCGAGCTGGAGAAGGCAGGCTTCAGTACCCAGGTCGAGATCGTCGACTGGGCGACCATGATGGCCTACCGCAGCGACGAGTCACGCTGGGACATATGCATCACTGCGATGACACAGGTGCCGCTTCCCAGCCAGAAGCTCTTCCTCAGTCCAGACTATGCAGGATGGTCAGACGATCCTGTCCTCCAGAGCCTGATGCAGGACTTCAGCCAGGCCTCCTCGATCGAGGAGGCTGGGGACATCTGGAAGGACATCCAGGACTATTGCTACGTCTACCTGCCGGCCATCGTCTGTGGCCACTATCTGTCGGGCTACCTCTACCGCACCTCCCTCGTCGGAGTCGAAGAGGACTACGGCTTCTACTTCTACAACGCCCAGCTCAGAAACTGACGCGGCCCCTGATCGAGCGGGCCAGCGTCAGCCGGTCCGCGTACTCCAGGTCGCCGCCGATCGGCAAGCCTGAGGCGAGGCGGGTGAGGCTCAGTCCATAGGGTTTGAGCAGCTGCCTGATGTACAGGGCGGTCGTATCGCCTTCCTCCGTCGGGTTGGTCGCGATCACGACCTCCTTGAATGAGCCTTCCTCGACACGGTGCTTGAGCTGTGCGAGGCTGAGCTGCTCCGGACCGATCCCTTCCATCGGGTCTATGGCTCCACCCAGGACGTGGAAAAGGCCCTGGTAGCTTCCGGATGAGGCTATGGTCACGACGTCCTGGGGCTGCTCGACGACGCAAAGCAGGCTCTGGTCACGCCTTGGGTCGCTGCAATACTCGCACTCATCATCTTCGGCGTAGGCGCCGCATGTCGGGCAGAAGTGGATCCTCTCCTTGATCTGACAGATGGACTCGCCGAGGGCCTTGTTGTAGGCCTCGTCGCCTGCGATGAGGTGGTAGGCGATGCGCGAGGCGCTCTTGCTCCCGATTCCCGGCAACCGGGACAGGAGCTTCACAAGCTCTTCGATCCGGCTCACGACAGAGACCCCATCATCTTGGCGACAGTCTCGCTGTTCTTCTCCTTCATCGCCTCCTCAAGCCTGGTCTCGGCGTCGCTGATTGCGGCGGCTACGAGGGTCTCGAGGACCTCCTTGCCTCCGATGGAGTAGGCTTCGTCGCTGATCTTGACGGTAGCGTTGTGGTTGCCGTCGATCGTGACGGTGACCATGTCGCCGCCGGCATAGCCTGTGGCGCTGATGTTCTTGATCTGCTTGCCCATCTCCTCCATCTGGCGCATCATCTGCTGAGCGGACGAGAAGTCGAGTCCAAAGGGTAGTTTCATGAATTATTCTCCTTCTGTGAGGCCGGACAGCCGACCCCCAAAACTTCTGTTGAAGAGGGCTATGACTCTGCCCACGAAGAGGAAGGCGAGGATGGTTCCCACGCCGACGCCCACGACAGTCCCCGAAAGGCAGAGGCCGAGGGTCAGGGCGAGGGCCACAGAGACGCCGTCGACGATGTTCTTCATCAGGCCGGTCTCCCGCCCAGTGAGGTCTGCAAGGCTCTGGACGAAGCCGTCACCCGGGTTGGGGATGAGGCGCATGTCCAGGCTCATCGCCGCACCCAATCCGGTGCATATTATGGCTGCGGCAAGGATGACCAGACGTCCGCCCATGCCTGTGAATGTCGGAATTGCGGCCTCGAAGAGGTTCATCACGCGGGTGAAGACGAGCGAGAGGGGCAGCTGCAGCATGTCCATGACGAGGCGACGGGCGATGGAGCCCTCCTTCCTCCGCCTCCAGATGACGAGATGGATCGCCATCTCGGCCAGGACGAAGAGGGAGTAGAGGACGAAGGTCGCATCCCCGATCGGGCATGGCAGCGTGGCCGAGAAGACGTTCGCGCTCGAGATGATCGGTGAGACGCCGAGATCCGGCTTCACGTTCAGCGTGAGGCCCAATGCGAGCAGCATGAGTCCTGCCAGATAGACTGTGAGCCGAAGGGCTGCCTTACGGCTCATGGTTTTCCTTTATGATCTGCCCGCGGAAGGCCTTTGCCAGCTTCTCCATCATGGGGTCGACGGCGTCCTCCTTCTCCTCCTCGAGCAGGACACAGACGCGGCCCTGCCAGCCTGTCTGTGCCTTGACGATGTCCCTAACAGCCGCAATGCTCGCATTCAGCGTCTTGAGCGCATAGCTGGAGTGGGTCATCAGGCACAGCTCGTCATCGATGGGTCTGAGCTCGAAGACCTGCGACATCGAGGCGCCGAGCGAGAAGATTCCGCTGTCCTCACCCGCGGCGACGAGGGAAGGCAGCACGTCCTTGCCGATCCTTGTCTGTGTGGTCTCAGGAGGAGGTGGTGGCACCTCCTCTTCCACGAAAGGGGCGTCCACCTCCTCTCTGGCCACACTTTGTGGCTCGCTGTGGGGCTGCTCCTGTGGAGGGGCTGCGGGGGTGGGCTCGCCCTGCGGCGCCTGGACCGTCAGTGGCTGGATGACGCGCTGTTCCCTGACGACGGTCGCCTTGCCCTGTGCGATGTCGTCCTTGAGCTCCTGGAGCTTCGCCACGAGCTCTTCCGGTGTGCTCAGATAGGGCAGCGAGGAGAGTCTCGAGACGAAGAGCTCGAGCTCGAAGCGCGGATTGATCGAGTAGCGGACCTCCCTGTAGCACTGCATCAGATAGCGCAGTGCGGCCTCGATCTGTATGGCGCTGAGCGCCTGGATGACCTCATCAGGCACATCCTCCTTGCGCATGCTTATCAGCTCCTCGCTGTCTATGCCCTCCTTCAGAAGTAGGAGGGTGCGGAAGAAGTCCGTGAAGTCGCGTATGCACTGCTCGACGGAGACACCTTGGGCCAGGATGCTTGAAAGGGTCGTCATGGCACCCTTCCTGTCGCCGGCGAGGGCCTGGGTTACGATCGAGGCGATCTGGGTGGCGCCTACGAGACCGAGCTTGTCCTTGATCAGGGCCAGCGTGATGTGGTCCCCAGAGAAGGCCGCGACCTGGTCGAAGAGCGTGTATGCGTCCCTCATCGATCCGGCCGCCTCCTTCGCGATCCAGAAGATGGCGTCGTCATCGGCCTTTATGCCCATCTCGGCTGCGGCCTCGCTCAGGCACTTCCTGATGTCGGACAGCCCGATCAGCTGGAAGTGGAACTGCTGGCAGCGGCTGCGTATGGTCGCAGGGACCTTCTGGAGCTCCGTCGTCGCGAAGATGAAGATGATGTACTCTGGCGGTTCCTCTATGGTCTTCAGCAGGGCGTTGAAGGCGCTGTTGGAGAGCATGTGGACCTCATCGATGATGTAGATCTTGTAGCGTGAGGCCTGGGGAGGGAAGAGGACTTCGTCCTTGATGACCCTGATGTCGTTGACCGAGGTGTTGGACGCGCCGTCGATCTCGATCACGTCGACGCTTGATCCTGAGGTGATCTCGCGGCATGAGGCGCACTCGCCGCATGGATGGGCAGTGGGCCCCTTCTCGCAGTTCAGGGCCTTGGCGAGCAGCCTGGCCGAGGATGTCTTTCCGACGCCTCTTGGGCCTGAGAAGAGGTAGGCGTGCGCTATCCTCCCACTGTCTATCGCGTTCTCGATCGTAGAGACGACGAACTCCTGTCCGACGAGCTTCTCGAAGACTTGGGGTCTCTTCCTTGTGGCTGTGACTTCGTATGGCATTGCTTCTCCGGATGGCCTTGGCGGCGGTGTGCGAATTGTAGCACAAGTGGGAGGATGAAAAAAACCGGCAACAAATGGTCCAGGTCACATGAAACGTCCTCTGACCGTTGCTACATTCCTGTCCTGGCGGGGTTGGGAGGCATCCATTGCCTGGTATCTGTCACCGGAATACGGAGAGGGGGGGATTCGAACCCCCGAAGGCTTTTGACCTTACACGACTTCCAATCGTGCACCTTCGACCACTCGGACACCTCTCCAGTGATGAAACATCGCAAGCTTAATGGAAAGGCGCCCTCTTGTTCAAGAGGGAGGAAGGACTTCTTCCCCTTCCACGAAGGGGCTACAATTGCACCATGCTATGTGATGCCCACATTCATGTGACGGAAGGGAAGGAGGCGGCCATGCTCGCCCATATGGACAGGATCGGCATCGACAAGGCCCTCCTGATGGCCTTCGACGAGGAGGGCACGGAGTCGAACTTCCGCCTGGCCGCCCGCTTCCCGGACCGTTTCCTCGTCGATTGCAATGTCGAGTACACGCCCTTCGGGGAGCTTGAGCGCACGATTCTGTCCTTCAAGGAGAGGGGAGCGGTCGGCCTTGGAGAGTTCAAGGTCAACCGGAGGATCGACGACGTCTACATCCAGCGCGTTTTCGCCATATGCCAGGAACTCGACATGCCAGTCACCTTCCACATGTCGCCAGAGGTCGGCTACTCCTATGGCATCGTCGACGAGCCGGGCCTGCCCCTCCTCGAAGCCTCGCTCAAGCGTTTCCCACGTCTGACCTTCATCGCCCACAGCCAGAGTTTCTGGATCGAGTTCGCAAGTCCCGCACCTCGTGACAGGGAGGGGCGCAACAGCTGGGGAAGCGGAGCCGTCAGTGAAGAAGGGGCCGTCTTCCGTCTCATGGACAGCTATGGCAACCTCTGGTGTGACCTGTCCGCCGGAAGCGGATCGTGCGCCATCATGAGGGACAGGGGGAAGGGCCTGGACTTCATCCACCGCTTCAGTGGTCGACTCCTCTTCGGAACCGACCTCACGGGGCCGGACATGATCTTCCCCCTGCGCGACCACCTGCTTGGCTGCCTGGAAAGCGGAGATCTGTCGAAGGATGAGGTGGAAGCCATCTTCCATGGCAACTTCGAGCGCCTCTTCCTCAGGAAGTGATGGGCTGTGCTACCTGTGTCTGGCGACTCCAAGTTTCGGACACTGGTGGGCTCTGGGACATTGCGAGCACAGGGGTGAGACGGATAGGCAGATCGTCTGGCCGTAGGTGACGAGGAGCTCGTTGAGCGGAATCCAGAAGCGGCGCGGCATGATGGCTTCCAATGCCCCCACGCTCTCCTGTGGCGTCTTCGTCGCGATCCAGCCCATGCGGTTGGCTATCTGGTGGACATGGCAGTCCACACAGATCGCAGGGACTGAGAAGCCCAGGTTGAGCGTCAGATTGGCCGTCTTGATGCCCACGCCTGGCAAGGACAGGAGCTCCTCCTGCGTGCCTGGCACCTTCGAGTCGAACTTCTCGACAAGAGTCCTCGCGATCGCCTTGAGCTGGCTTGCCTTGCGTCTGTAGAAGCCTGCCGGGTAGATCGCTCTGGCGATGGCCTCCTCGTCAAGGCTGTCCAGCGAATGGACGTCAGGCGCCGCATCGAGGAGCCTCTTCGAGCTTGCAAGCGTGACTTCGTCCTTCGTCCTGAGCGAGATGATCGTGCCCACGAGCACCGCGTATGGGTCGTTGCCACTTGCCGCGGCCAGCGTGCTCACCGACGGCAGGGGCCGTCCATGCCTCGAAACGGCGTCGGCGAAGTCCTTGAAGATTCCATCCCAGTATTCCTCGTCGTACATCACGCCTCCTATGTCATCTTTCTAGCAGAAAAGGGCGGCTCGCTCCAGTGCCATCCCGTTGCAAAAATGCCGCAATGAAAATAGCATTGCCACCATGATAATCGTCCTCAGACAAGACATAACACAGAAGCAGAAAGATGAGGTCAAGTCCCTCCTCAAGGAGAACGGCCTGATCATCAAGGAGATAAAGGGCAAGGAGGACACCGTCCTCGGCGCCGTCGGCGTGAACCGCATGGACCCCCGCCAGATCGAGCTCATGGATGGTGTCGCCTCCGTCGTCCCGATCTCGAAGCCCTACAAGCTTGCAAGCCGCGAGCTGAAGAAGGAGGACACGATCGTCCGTGTCGGCGACGTGAGGATCGGTGGCAACCGTGTCGTCATGATGGCCGGACCCTGCGCCGTCGAGAGCGAGAAGCAGATCATGGAGATCGCCGAGACTGTACGCCGGGCCGGAGCCGTCATCCTGCGGGGCGGCGCCTTCAAGCCTCGTACCTCCCCCTATTCCTTCCAGGGGCTGGGAGAGGAGGGCCTCAAGTACCTCAGGAAGGCCGGCGACGAGTTCGGCATGCCTGTGACGACCGAGGTCGTCAGCCCCAAGGACGTCGAGATGATGGCCGGCTACATCGACATGTTCCAGATCGGTGCGAGGAACATGCAGAACTTCGAGCTGCTGAAGGAAGTCGGCAAGACGGGCATGCCCGTCCTCCTCAAGCGCGGTCTGGCCGCCACGATCGAGGAGTGGCTCATGGCAGCCGAGTACCTCATGGCCAACGGTACCGACCAGGTCGTCCTGTGCGAGAGGGGAATAAGGACCTATGAGAAGGCGACGCGCAACACGCTCGACTGCTCAGCCATCCCCGTCGTGCAGAAACTGACTCACCTGCCCGTCATCGGCGACCCCTCCCATGCCACGGGCATGAGGGACCTGGTGTCTCCCATGGGCCTGGCCCTGGTCGCCGCCGGTGCATCCGGCCTGATCGTCGAAGTCCACAACCACCCCGACAAGGCCCTCTCCGACGGCCCGCAGTCCCTCCTTCCCGAACAGTTCGAGAAGCTGGTGCGCGACGTCGAGGCGCTGTGCCCCGTCGTAGGAAAGTCGCTCGAGAGCGTGCCCCGCATCATCCCCTCAAGCATGAGGGAAGAGGAGGGCAGGGCCTCTTCCAATGACGGCCTCACAGTCGCCTTCCAGGGCGAGAGGGGCGCCTTCAGCGAACTGGCAGTGCGCAACGTCTTCCCAGAGGAGGTATCGGTCCTGCCTTGCAAGAGCTTCCATGACGCCTTCGAGGCGGTGAACAAAGGCAAGGCCAAGTACGCAGTCCTCCCGATCGAGAACACGCTTGGAGGCACGATCGTCGACAACATCGACCTCTTGGGCCGCTATCCGAACATCACGATCGTCGGCGAGGTCCAGGTCCGCATCATCCACGACCTCATCGTCAATCCGGGTGTCAGGATGGAGGACATAAAGAAGGTCTACTCCCATCCCCAGGGACTGGCCCAGTGCCGCGACTTCCTGGACCGCGAGCTGCCTGATGCCGAGCGCATCCCCTTCTTCGACACGGCAGGCGCCGTCAGCTACATCAAACAGAGCGGCGACAGGAGCGCCGCCGCCATCGCCGGCGCTCCTGCGGCCGCCTACCATGGCATGGAGGTCCTCAGACAGAGCATAGAGACCAACCCGCGCAACTACACGCGCTTCTTCGTCCTGACGCGCAGCGAGAACGCGGCCGTCTTCCGCTCGGCCAACGTCCCAGACCGCGTCGCCGTGTCCTTCACCGTACCCGACAGGCCCGGAGCCCTCTTCGACGCCCTGGAAGTCTTCAAGGCCCACTCGCTCAACATGAAGAAGCTCGAGTCGCGCCCCATCGCAGGCAAGCCTTGGGAGTACTCCTTCTTCGCCGAGCTCGAGCTGAGCTCGATGGAGAAGTTCGACGAGGCGCTCACCCAGCTCAAGGAGCAGACGAGCCAGCTCAGCGTGCTGGGCAGCTACAAGAGCGCCCACTGAGTTTTTGGACAGGACGGCGGCTTTCTCCATACATGGGCTATGAGAGCCGCCGTTCTTATTCTATGCCTCGCCACTCTGGCATCATGTTCCTTCAAACCCGCAAGGAGCATCAGCGTCGAGCTCGACGGGGAGCATCTTTGGGAGTACTACGCCGCCGAGCCCATGTGGTACACGCTCACCTGGTACGATGGGCATGAGGTCGACAGCCGCACCTTGGGCAAGGGTCAGCGCAGGACAGTCGTCGAGATCGAGCAGGGCAGCACATGCGTCTTCGTCGCCTATCCTCTGGACAGCCTGCGCCCAATGGGCGGCGTCTACAGTCCTGGAGACGGGGACCATGTGTCGCTGGACTATGGTCAGGGGAGGCTCGCCGAGCTTCTTCTCGACGTCGTCGACTACAATGCCAGCCTCGTCGAGGACCTGGACTACGGCAGGCTGAAGGCCATGCTCCCCCAAGACTGGGACGACGATGCGCTCTACGCCGCCTTCCTCGATGGAAGCCTCGGCCAGAAGACGATAGCCGGACGCTCAAGCCATGATGTGGAGCTGACCGGCCTCCTGTCGGGACACTACTTCAGCGAGTACGACGAAGGTCCTTCCTTCGACTTCGTCTTCGGTGACAGCCTCACGCTTTCCCTGGACGTCGGCATCCACCGCTTCTACAACATGGCGGAGGGATTCGTCCATGTCGTGGCCGTCTATCCGGAGGGAGAGTCGAGCTCATACAGCTACATTATGGATAGCTGGTGACGACTGCCCATCTTTGCGTTAGAATTTGGCCTAGGAGTCAACATGGAATCCTTGAGAGAGCTCTATAGAATCGGCTTCGGCCCTTCATCGTCCCACACCATGGGGCCACGCGCCGCCATGGACCGTTTTCTGTCCCAGAATCCCCAGGCCACCAGCTACGTGGCCCAGCTTTACGGTTCCCTCGCCGCCACAGGCAAGGGACACTTGACCGACAAGGCGATCAGGGAGGTCGCCCACAAGTATTCCAAGCCGGTCGAGATCGAGTGGTACCCTGAGGTCTTCAAGCCCTTCCACCCCAATGCGGTGACGATCAAGGGACTGGACGGCGAAGGCAAGTGCCTGTGCGAGGAGACCTACTATTCCGTCGGAGGCGGACGCATCGTCACGGAAGGGGAGGACGACCTGTCTCCCGTAAGCGTCTACCCCGAGGACAAGTGCGGCGACTTCGCCCACCTGCTCCAGTACTGCAGCAGCGAAGGCTTGCAGATCTGGGAGGTCGCCATCGAATGCGAGGGCGAGGAGATCGTCGACTACATCGCCGAAGTCTGGAGGACGATGAAGGTCGCCATCCAGCGTGGCTTGAACAACGAAGGTGTGCTTCCTGGAGGCCTCAAGCTCCAGCGCAAGGCGGCCCAGTACTACGCCAAGGCCCGCGACTTCAACGGAACCATAGGCGGCAACGCCCTGCCTCTCGCCTACGCCCTGGCCGTCAGCGAGGAGAATGCTGGTGGCGGAGAAATCGTCACGGCTCCCACATGTGGCAGCTGCGGAGTCCTTCCTTCCGTCCTCTACTACCTGATGACCCAGAACGACCTTGCCGAGATCAGGGTCCACCGCGCCCTCCTGACTGCAGGCATGATAGGCAACATCGTCAAGAAGAACGGTTCGATCTCCGGCGCCGAGGTCGGCTGCCAGGGTGAGGTGGGCGTGGCATGCGCCATGGCCGGCGGTGCCGCGGCACAGCTGCTTGGTGGCAGCATCTACCAGATCGAGTATGCCGCCGAGATGGGACTCGAGCACCACCTCGGCCTTACATGCGATCCGATGAGGGGCCTGGTCCAGATTCCTTGCATCGAGCGAAACGCCCTGGCCAGCATGAGGGCCCTCGACCACGCCCTCTACGCCCTGATGAGCGACGGCCGCCACCGCGTCAGCTTCGACGCCGCGGTCGAAGTCATGATGGAGACGGGTCAGGCGCTGCCATCCCTCTACCGCGAGACGAGCATGGGAGGACTGGCCCTGATCAAATAGGGCCAGTTCCCCTGGCATGCACATCAGCATCGCGACAAGGAAGGCCAAGACCCTTTGGCATGATGAGATGGCCAGGAGTCCTTATTGCAATCCTTGTTCCAGGTCGACTCCAGCAAAGCTGAGCTTTCAAGGCGATGACATGCTCACGTATTAGACCAATCGTTTTTTTAAAAAGCCTAATCACCTTTTCCTGAAGGGTCATCAAGCTCAGAAAGCGTAGTTCGTCTGCCAATCTTCCAGAGCCTCTCGTGGAATCAGATCCGGAGGCAACAGCATCAAGACGTCCTGCCTCGTCTCCTTATCCAGCTGGTTTCATGGGTACAGCGCCAGGAGTGCCAGATAATTGTCCAACGTGTAGGTTTTGTCCGCTTTTACCATCTGCCCTGAAGAAATGACTGTGCGGTAACCCAATAGGACGACCGTACGAAGCAATGGCCTGCAAGTGGGGGAGGATCGACGAGCGCTTCGTCCAGGATGAGGGCTGGTACGAGGCTTCTTCCAGATACGACGACTTCCTGTCGGCTCACAGGCGTAGCCATGTGCTCTTGCTCGAGCTTGGTGTCGGAATGGACACGCCGGGGATCATCAAGATTCCTTTCTGGCAGATGGTGGAGCACAATCGCAAGGCCTCATACTGCTGTGTCAATCTGGCTGGCGCCTATGCTCCAGGAGAGGTCTCCTCCCGTTCCATCGTGGTCGATGGGGACCTCGCACAGGTGCTGTCGTCCCTTCGAAGGTGAAGCTGCAGCATCCCACTTCCTGACAGTATCCTTGGACTCTCGAATCCGCCTGCGGGCAGCAGGGAAAACTGCCAAACCACCGAACGGTTTTCAGCCAAACCGCCGAACGGTTTTCAGCCAAACCGCCGAACGGTTTTTAGCCAAATCACCGAAAAATATTTTGCCAAACCGCCGAAAAATGATATGCTGTATCATGTAAATGGATGAACTGAAAAAAGAAGAGATTCTATAGGAGGCACATTCCTGATGAGACAGTACAAAGTAAGAATCGCCGACAGAATATTAGCCAAGCGCCTGCTTGGAACAGGTGCGGTCCTGATTGAAGGGGCCAAATGGTGCGGAAAGACGACAACAGCCGAACAGATTGCCGGCAGCGTACTCTATATGGCGGATCCCGAGAATGAACGGCAGAATCTGACAATGGCGGAAATAAGTCCAAGAAGACTTCTTATGGGAAAGTGTCCGCGTTTGATTGATGAGTGGCAAATCGCGCCGAAACTGTGGGACGCTGTCAGATTCGAAGTGGACCACAGGGATGGATTGGGACAGTTCATACTGACAGGATCTGCAGTTCCTGCTTCCTATGAGCACATCCACCATACAGGAACAGGGCGCTTCTCGTGGTTGCTGATGCGTCCGATGAGCCTTTATGAATCCCTTGATTCGACAGGAGAAGTGAGCCTGAAAGAGCTTTTTGAAGCACCACAACAGATTGAAGGCAGGAACCGGCTCAATCTGGAGCGGCTGGCTTTTCTGGTATGCCGTGGTGGTTGGCCCAGAGCGAGTGACATGGATGGAGAAGCCGCTCTTGAACAGGCTTTCGCCTATTATGATGCAGTCGTCAGGTCGGACATCTCCAGAGTTGATGGAGTCGCAAGAAACCCGGAGCGTGTGAAGCGCCTCATGCGTTCATATGCCAGGAATCAGGGTTCACAGGCAAGCAATGTCCTTCTCAGGAATGACATTGTGGCGAGCAATGCCGAGTCTATCGATCTGGATACGGTATATTCCTATCTCACTGCATTGCAGAAGATCTTTGTGATTGAGGAGATGGAGGCCTGGAATCCGAATCTCCGCTCCAAAACGGCAATACGGACTTCGAATACCCGATACTTTGTGGATCCTTCAATAGCCGTCGCCGCTCTGGGCCTGGGGCCTCAGGATCTGATTGGAGACCTGAATACCTTTGGTCTGTTCTTTGAGACGATGTGCGTGCGTGATCTGAGGGTGTATGCAGATGCGCTGAATGGAAAAGTGTATCACTATCGGGATAAGACGGGATTGGAGTGTGATGCTGTCGTCCATCTGAGAAACGGATCTTATGGTCTGATTGAGGTGAAGCTTGGCGGAGACAGGTTGATTGAGGAAGGTGCCGAGAATCTCAAGACCTTGCACAGCAGGATTGATACGGACAGGATGAAGGCTCCATCATTCCTGATGGTCCTGACCGGGGTCGGTGACTATGCGTACAGGAGACCGGATGGAGTCTATGTCGTCCCGGTCGGCTGCCTCAAGGATTGAGGAAGGTAGGCTCTCTTTTTTCCTTGGCTGAACCAGCAGTCGAGTCGGATGAACTGGCTGTCGGTTGCGTAGAGTGCAGGCATCTGTGAGAATAGCGGGCATGAATGAAACGATGACACTTGGGCGCATGATCGCCCAGCTGAGAAAGGAGAAGGGGCTGACGCAGCTCGAGCTTGCCCAGCTGATGGGCGTCACGGACAAGGCTGTGTCGAAGTGGGAGAGGGACCTCTCCTATCCGGACATCGCCACGCTGCCGCATCTGGCCAATGTGCTCGGCGTGAGCGTCGACGAGCTGCTGCGATGCATCCCCAAGCCGGCTGTCGATGACGAAGCTGTGGCTGATGACAAGGTGACGAAGTACGTCGCGCTGGCCTTGCAGTCCATAGGCATGGCCATGGGCATCGCGGTGGCAGTCTCGTCGATCCTCGGCTCCACGGACTACCAGTCCTCCTCTGTCCTCCTTGGCATCGGACTGGCCTGCCTGGGAATCCACAGCTTCGTCAAAAAATAGGAGCAGGTGGCGTCCACCTGCTCCCGGATCAGGCCTCGATTCGGCTCATTTCACGACAAGGTTCACGAGCTTGCCTGGCACGACGATCTCCTTCACGAGGCTCTTGCCCTCGAGGTAGGGGACGATCTTGGCGTTGCGCTTGGCTTCGGCGAGCATCTCGTCCTTCGAGGCCGTGGTGGGCATCGGGATGCGGGCGCGCAGCTTGCCGTTGACCTGGACGACCATCTCGATCGTGTCCTCGGCGCACAGGGCCTCGTCGTACTCGGGCCACTTCTCGTTGGCCACGCTCGGCTCATGGCCCAGCATGCTCCACAGCTCCTCGGCCAGGTGGGGCGTGTAGGGCGACAGGAGGAGGGTGAGCGTCTCCAGGACCTTCTTCGGGACGACTTCGAGCTTGTTCATCTCATTGACGAGCACCATCATCTGGCTGATCGCCGTGTTGAAGTTCAGCGTCGCAGTGTCGTTCGTGACCTTCTTGACCGTCTTGTGGAGCAGCTTCTCCAGCTCGGCGGGGACGGCGACGTCCTCGATCCTCTTCTCGGTGGCGATCCTCCAGATCCTGTCGAGGAAGCGGTAGACGCCGATCGTGCCCTGGGTCGACCAGGGCTTCGACATCGTCAGGGGTCCCATGAACATCTCGTAGACCCTCATCGTGTCGGCGCCGTAGTCGCGGATGACGGCATCGGGGTTGATGACATTCTTCAGGCTCTTCGACATCTTCGTGACGATCTGCTCGACGGCTTCTCCAGTATCCTTCTCGATGAACTTGCCTGCGCTGACCTCCTCGACCTTGTCAGTCGCGATGATGACTCCGTTGGCCTTCTTGTAGGCGAAGGATGTGATCATGCCCTGGTTGACCAGCTTGTGGAAGGGCTCCTTCGTGCTGACCAGACCCAGGTCGTAGAGGACATGGTGCCAGAACCTCGCATAGAGCAGGTGGAGGACGGCGTGTTCGGCGCCTCCGATGTAGAGGTCGACAGGCATCCAGTACTCCTCCTTCGCCCTGTCGACGAAGGCCTTGTCGTTCTTCGGGTCGATGTACCTGAGGTAGTACCAGCACGATCCGGCCCACTGTGGCATGGTGTTGGTCTCCCTCTTGGCCGGCCGTCCACAGACGGGGCAGGTCGTGTTGACCCAGGAGTCGATGTTGGCCAGGGGACTCTCGCCTGTGCCGCTGGGCTCGTACTTGCTGACCTCGGGCAGGCGGAGCGGGAGCTGGTCCTCGGGTACGGGAACGACGCCGCAATGGTCGCAGTGGACCAGTGGTATGGGCTCTCCCCAGTAGCGCTGGCGGGAGAAGACCCAGTCGCGCAGCTTGTAGTTGACGGCCTTGTGGCCACAGCCATGCTCCTCGAGGAAGGTGAGCATCGCAGCGATGGCGTCGGCCTTGTTCAGACCGTCGAGGAAGCCCGAGTTGACGTGGATGCCATCCTCCGTCCAGGCCTGCTCGTTCACGTCGACCTCGCTCTTGAGGACCTCGATGATGGGAAGGGAGAACTTCTTCGCGAACTCCCAGTCCCTCGTGTCGTGGGCGGGGACGGCCATGATGGCGCCGGTTCCGTAGCTGATCAGGACGTAGTCGGCGATCCAGATCGGGATGCGCTTGCCGTTGACCGGGTTGATCGCATAGGAGCCTGAGAAGACGCCGGTCTTATCCTTGGCCAGGTCCGTCCTGTCCAGGTCGCTCTTGTGGCTGGCGGCCTTGATGTAGGCCTCGACCGCCTCCTTCTGCTCGGGTGTGGTCAGTTTTCCGACGAGCGGGTGCTCGGGTGCGATGACCATGTAGGTGGCGCCGAAGAGCGTGTCGCAGCGGGTCGTGTAGACCTCGAGCTTCTCATCCATACCCTCGAGGGCGAAGAAGACGGCGGCACCCTCGCTGCGGCCGATCCAGTTGCGTTGCATGAGCTTGACCGACTCGGGCCAGTCGAGCTCGTCCAGACCCTTGAGCAGCTCGTCGGCATAGGCTGTGATCTTCAGCATCCACTGCCTGATGTTCCTCCTCTCGACAGGAGTGCCACAGCGCTCGCACATGCCTTCCTTGACCTCTTCGTTGGCCAGTCCCGTCTTGCACGAGGGGCACCAGTTGATCGGGGTGTGGGCCTCGTAGGCCAGACCTTTCTTGAAAAGCTGGAGGAAGATCCACTGCGTCCAGCGGTAGTAGTCCTCCTCGCAGGTGCTGATCTCCCTGTCCCAGTCGTAGCACATGCCCAGACTCTTGATCTGGCGCGTGAAGTTGGCGATGTTCTTCCTCGTCGTCTCCCTGGGGTGGGTGCCCGTCTTGATCGCATAGTTCTCGGCGGGCAGGCCGAAGGAGTCGAAGCCCATCGGGTGGAGTACGTTGTAGCCGCGCATCCTGTAGAAGCGCGAGTATATGTCTGTGGCGGTGTAGCCTTCCGGGTGGCCTACATGCAGCCCCGCTCCGGAGGGATAGGGGAACATGTCGAGCACGTACAGCCTCCTGTCCCTGGGATAGGAGGGGTCCTCAGTGACGTGGAAGGTGTCGTGGTCCTGCCAGTATTTCTGCCATTTCTTCTCGATGTCGGTGAATGGATACTTGCTCATGGCGCTTATGATAACCAGCTGGCAGAGGTCTATCAATATTCAGCGGGCGGTGCGGATGAAGACCAGTGTGACATATTCCGCGCTCTTGCGCGTGACTGTCGTCGAGACGGACAGCTCCTCGTAGAAGGGGCCTGTCGTCCTGACGCCCATGTCGGCCAGGACGGCGAGGAAGTGGCGGTACTGACGGCTCATGTCGTCCACCGGCCCCTGGAAGTACATGCATGCGTATTCGCCTGCGGGAATCGTCTCGCCCGTGGCCCGGGTGTAGGTCGCGTAGACCTTGGCGTAGCGTCCCTCTATGGCCTTCTCAGGGGCGATGATGCTGCCGACGACGGGCATCAGGGCCTGTTCCGCCTTGTCGAGGATGTGGTCGTAGGCCTTCTGCCAGGCGTCCTCGCATCCCATGCCATCCTCGTACACGATGTCGGCCGTCACGATGTGGCATGATGGCCGCTTCTCGAAGAAGAGGACCTCCTTCGGACTGCCGCATGCCTTGTCTATGGTGGCTATCATGCTCGTGAGGACCTGGCTGCGCTCCTTCAGCGAGGCAATCTTGGCCTCGACCGCGCGCCTCTCGCTCTCCAGCAAAGCGGTGAAGGAGGGGATGTCCGTCCCTGTGATCGCCTGCCTTATCGAGGCGATCGGCATGCCGAGCTCCCTCATGCCCAGAATGGCGTCGAGCTCGGTCAGCTGGCTGTGCGAGTACTGCCTGTAGCCGTTCTCGGCGCGGCCTTCAGGGCAGAAGAGTCCTATCCTGTCGTAGTAGAGGATCGTGTCCTTCTTCAGTGAATACATCTTCGCGAGCTGACCCGCAGTGTAGAGCCTGTGCTGTTCCTTCATGCCTATATGCTAGCACTTGACTATGGATTTGCTCCATGGTTTTTACTTGAAGCCATGCTATCCAACGAAAGACTATATCTGGAGACGAGGCCGCTATGCCTCTTCTTCAAGGCATCCATCCCCGGGGCCATCGGAATGATCGCCTCGAACATCTACTTCTCACTCGAGATGCTCCTCATCGGCCGCCTGATCGGGCAGACGGCCTTCGCGGCGGGCAACCTCGCCCTGCCTCTGATCCTGATCAACTTCGCCCTTTCTGACATGATCGCGGTCGGCTCTGCCGTGCGCATCGCGATCAGCCTGGGCGAGGACGACAAGGCGAGGGCGGACCGCGTCTTCACGACGGCCGTCATCAGCGCCATCCTGTTTGCTGGACTCACGAGCCTGCTGCTCATCGTCTTCGGCCGCCCAATGCTCGCCGCGATGGGCGCCGAGGGCGAGCTCCTGGACGAGTCGCTCATCTACCTGAGGACCTATGCGGCCTTCTGCCCGCTGACCTGCCTCGTCTTCGTCTTCGACAACTATCTGAGGATCTGTGGCCGCATCCGCTTCTCCATGGTCATGAACATCGTCATGTCCTTCCTCTGCCTCGGCTTCGAGTTCATCTTCCTCTATGTGCTCGACCTGGGCATCGCCTTCGCGGCCCTGGGCACCAGCCTTGGCATGAGCGTGACGGCCATCATCTGCGCCTGGCCCTTCCTCAGGGGGCGCCTGTCGCTCGGCTTCGTCCGCCTGCGCCCCTCCTTCTCCATCTTCCACGACATCATGGCCCAGGGCCTGCCCAGCTTCCTGAGCAACATCTCCGGAAAGGTCACATCCATCCTCATGAACAGCCTCCTGCTGCGCTGGGGAGGGGACGCCGCCGTCTCCGTCTACGGCGTCTTCATGAACATCGACACCATCGCAGTCTCCGGCATGTACGGCATCTTCGACTCCCTCCAGCCGGCCATCGGCTACAACTGGGGCGCCCAGCGGAAGGACAGGGTGCGCCGCATCGCCCTCTATTGCACCCTGGCCATCGCCATCATGTGCCTGGCCTTCACACTCCTGCTCGTCATCTTCCCCGGCGAGACCTTCTCCCTCTTCCTCGAGGCGGGAGCCGATGTCATCGACATGGCCGTGCATGCCGTCACCATCATGGCGCTGACCTATGTGACGCGCTGGATCGGCTACGCCGTCCAGTCCTTCTCCTCGGCGATCGGCTTCAACCGCGAGGCGACGCTGCTGTCGCTGTGCAACGCCCTGGTCTTCCCCCTCCTCATGATGGCCATACTCCAGAGCCTCGAGCTCGAGGGCATCTGGTACGTGACTCCCTCGGCCGCTGTGCTCACCGCCTTCGTCGCCACCCTTGTGTGGATTCTCCGCCTGAGGAAGGCTGTCAGGAACCGGAAAATGAAGGTATAATCCTGTGCCATGTGGAAACTCCCCTGGCAGAGGAAGAAGGACGAGGGCAGTCAGCTCTTCAAGCTCGACGCCAAGGCGAAGCGCATAGAGGGCGTGGAGCCGCTGAAGGCGAGCCGTCTCGCCGCCCTCGTCCTCGAGCGTACCAAGAACATACTCGAAGCCTGCCCCCGCCGCCTTGCCGGCAGCGTGGAATCACGCCAGGCCGCCGCGATGCTGGCTGAGGCCTTCAGCCCCTGGTGCGACAAGGTCGAGGTCGAAGAGTTGCGCGCATCGGAAAAGGACAGCCTCCTGCTCTTCCACATCCTGCCCATCGCCGCCCCCATCATGCTCATCCTGTGCTGGGTCGGCCTTCCCTTGCTGGCCCTGGCCATCGCAATCGTCCTCACGCTTGGAATATGCCGCACTGTGCTCCTGTGCCACAGCATCCTCAAGGGGAGGGGCCATCATGGACAGAAGATGGCCAACGTCTGGGCGAGCATAGAGCCTGAGGGCGAAGTGGAGCACACGATCGTCTTCACAGCCCATCATGACAGCGCCAGGATGCTCAATCTGGAACGTGGGGACGCCACAGGACTCTACCTCTCGCTCCACGCACCCATTGTCCACTTCATCATGCTGACGGTCGCGAGCCTCTCGCTCTTCGTCACCGAAATCTTCACCGGAGGCCTGCTGAGCTTCAATGCGCCACCGCTGTCGATGCTCGTCATCCTTGTACTCCTCACCTTGACAAGTCCACTGTACTGGAAGCTCTTCCACCTCCAGGGAGGCAAGGCCTCGCCTGGGGCCGGCGACAACCTCGTCTCATGCGCCATGCTCACTGAGCTGGCCCACTACTTCAGCTGGCTCAAGAGTGAGGGGAAGGGTATGGGCTCGACCCGTCTCGTCTTCGCCTCCTTCGACGGCGAGGAGTGCGGCCTCAAGGGCTCCGAGGCCTGGTATTCGAAGCATGCCGGAGAGCTTGCAGACGCCAAGGTCGTCAACATCGACTGCCCGATCCGCATTTGTGACCTCACGATCCTCACCCGGGACGTCAACGGCTTCCAGCCCCTCTCCAGGAGCCTTGCCGGCGAGCTGGCATCGACTGCCCAGAGCATGGGCTGGAAGGCCCGCCTCGGCGCCATGTCGTTCATGATGGGCTCAAGCGATGCGGCCAGCGCGGCCCGCCACGGGCTAGAGGCGACGACGCTGATGGGAATCGCCTCCACGGGGCCGCTTTCGGATGTGATCCACAGCGATGAGGACGACTACGAAATCCTGGACCGCAAGTCAATCGAGGCCTTCCTCGCCATATGCATCAAGTTCGCTGAGGAGAAGGGCAGGGCCCAGAAGGGACAGGAGAATGTGAAGGTGAGCGCGCTGGAGGACAGCCAGAGGAAGTTCATTCTGACCAGGTGAGGCGGCAGCGCCCCATCGTCAGACTCTGGAAGTCGCGCTTCAAGGCCTCGGCGGCGTCCTCGACAATGTCGCCTTCGATCCTTATGCCTTCGCCGAAGTCCTCCTTCAGCCCCGCGATGTCATAGGTGGAGAGTGTGCGCTGCAGCCTGTCGTGGAATTCGTATCCAATCAGCATCGAGAAGTGGCGGCGCGAGACGATCTCCTCGCTCCTGGCCACAGCAAGGACTTCCTTGACGGCGTCCCCATAGGCCTTCACAAGGCCGCCTGTGCCAAGCAACGTGCCTCCGAAGTAGCGCACCACGCACACGATGATGTCAGTCAGGCCACTGCCCTTGAGCACTTCAAGGGCCGGCCGTCCGGCCGTATTCTTCGGCTCCCTGTCGTCGGAGCACGAGTAGAGCGTTCCCGTCCTGCCCACGACTGCGGCATGGACGACGTGGGTCGCGTCCGGATGCTCCTGCCAGATGGCCTTGACGACGCCTTTGACCTCGTCAAGGGACGAGATGGGCAGTGCGATCGCGATGAAGCGCGACTTCTTCACGACGATCTGGGCTTCGGCGCGCTCACTCAGCCGTCTCATCACCATCCTCTTCGGCCAGTCTCAGACGGCTGGAGACCATCTCGCGGTCATGGAAGATGAACTCGGCCTCGAACTTCTCGCCGGCCAGGGCGTGGGGCAGCCAGAGCCTGTCGTCGGCCCACATGTTCTCGTATGGGATGGCGTCGCGCTGGATCCAGAAGGGCCTGGCCTCGTCGCACTCGACGAGCTCGCCGCCGGCATACTTGGCGAAGTAGACGTAGCCCAGCTCGCGGATGCCGTCCGAGAACTGGAAGCGGAGCGTGCCCCTGTACTCCAGGTCCGTGATGTCGACGCCCGTCTCTTCCTTCGTCTCGCGCACGGCGGCCTCCATGGCCGTCTCCGCCTCCTCGATGTGGCCGCCGGGAGCGTTGAAGTAGCCTTCTCCCAGGCCGCGCTTCTTCTCGATGAAGAGGATCCTGTCCCCGTCCTCGACATAGGTTATGACGCAGCGGTGGTTGGGCTCCCAGATGTCCCAGTCGATCTCGCTGACGTCCTTGGCGTTCGCATAGCCCTCGTTGAGGACATCCTCGCGGGGACGGGCGGCCTCGGTCTTCTGCCTCTCGCGCTCCCTCCTCGCCTCGGCTTCCTCAGGGTGCTTCTTGTCGTAGCAGTCCTGGCACAGGCAGTCGTCGTGTCCGATGATGTACTCCCACTTCAGCCTCTTCCTGCAATCCTTGCAACGGAAGGTGAAGGGCCAGACGCGGCGGTGGAAGATGATGATGACGGCCAGGCAGAGGGCCAGACCGCCCCATACGCCGACGGGAGCCCAGACGCCACCCAGCATGTCCGTCACGACGACGATCATGTAGTAGGCGAGGGTGATGGCGGCGATCCAGATCAGCGCCACCCTCTTGCGGTTGCTGTGGGCGATCTTGCGCTGCGACATGTTCAGCAGAAGGATGAGTACGAGTATCCAGGTGTAGTTCGCGGTCAGGAAATTGAGCATGCGGGAAGGATAGCCCAAGCCTGAGGCTGAGGCAAGGCGGAAAGCATGGCGCCCAGAGGTGTGGAAGGGGACGAAAAAAGTCATCTTCGAGGGGAAAGACTGCCCCAAGAAGAGGAGAAAGGTTTGGAAAAGTGTGGGAATCGAAGAGGAATCGAAAAAAAAAGAAGTTATGCCAGCGTAATGAATTGCTCGAAAATCGAACGAATGATTGAAAAAATCGTCGAGTCGTCTCAAGTCGACGAATTTTTCGATTGCGCTCGAATGGTCGAATCGGGCCTGTTGTGGTCTGCGTGGAAAGTGATGTTGCCCTCAGCCCTGATTTGAAGTAGTCTGGGCGGTATGAAGATCACTTCCATCATCGACCACACGCAGCTTGCCGCCAATGCGACGGCAGCCCAGATCAGTAAGCTGTGCCAGGAGGCCAGGGACTACTCCTTCGCCTCAGTATGCGTCAACTCATGCCGCGTCGCCCAGGCTGCGGCCCTCCTCAAGGGAAGCGCCGTCAAGGTGTGCACCGTCGTCGGCTTCCCGCTCGGCGCCGCCTCCAGCGCGG
>JADIMU010000007.1 GCA_017694495.1 Candidatus Aphodenecus pullistercoris | reverse complement strand
GCCTACTGTCTGGAGAACGGCTCGATCGTCCTGTCCGGACCTTCCGACGAGCTCCTGGTCAACGACCGTGTGAGGACCGCCTACCTCGGAGAATAGGAAAAAACTGATTCAAAGACGGCCCCATTGCTGTTAGAATGGGGTCGAGGAAGAACCCCACAGGAGGTTTGAATATGATCATCGAAAGGAGAATGACCAAGAATCCGGTGACAATAGGCCCCGATGCCAATGTCGTCGAGGCTTCCGAGCTGATGAAGAAGGAGAGGGTGCACCGCCTTCCCGTCCTGGACAAGGACAAGAAGCTGATCGGTGTGATCAGCGAGAAGGACATACTCTACGCATCCCCCTCTCCCGCATCCTCGCTCTCCATACATGAGATGGCCTACCTCCTGAGCCGCCTGACCGTCCGCAAGCTCATGAGCAAGGATCCTGTGACGATCAGGAGGGACACGACGGTCGAGGAGGCGGCCCGCCTCATGGTCGACCAGGACCTCTCCTGCCTGCCCGTCGTGGACGAGGAAGGCCATCTGGTCGGCATCGTCTCGAAGAGCGACATGTTCAAGATCCTGCTCGAGCTCTTCGGTGCCCGCCACTTCGGCGTGCGCATGAGCTTCCTCGTCGACGACAAGCCTGGCACGATCGCCAGGATCTCCAAGGCCGTCGCCGAGGCCGGCTGGGACATCATCTCGTTCGGCACCTTCATGGGTACCGACCCGTCGAACGCGATCTGCACCGTCAAGGTCCAGGGCTGCTCGCAGAGCGACCTGGTCGATCTGCTCAAGCCCATGGTGCGCGAGATCCTCGACGTCAGGGAAGCCTGAGCCTTGCCAAGGCGTAGGAAGAGAGGGCAGGAAGCTTCTGCCACAACGAAGGACAGGAGGGAGGATGATGTTCCATCCTCTCCCTTCGCGTCCATCGTGCTGAAGGAGAAGAAGGAGGAGGGCAAGGCCGCCAGGCCTGTGCCGAAGAAGCCCAGCCAGATCGTCCAGGGATATGACCCCAATGCCTCCTTCGCAGACATCCTCTACAACTGGGAGCACAGCGGAGAGCCCTACACGATGCCGAAGAAGGGCTCGGCCCAGACGAGTCCCACCTCCTTCGGCGACATACTCGCCAAGTGGGAGGGCAAGGGCCAGGATGCTGGCAGGAAGTCCGCCTACAAGCGTGCAAGCGCCCCATACAGACCGAAGAACTCTTTTGCAGACATCCTGGACAGCTATGAGAAGGGCACGCCGGCTCCCAAGGCCGACACAGCTCCCAAAGAGGAGGATGTGTCTGAGGAGCCTGTCCTGGCGCCAGTCGAGGCGAGGATGGAGGAGAAGGGGACAGTGAGCCTCTTCAAGGCGATGGAGGAGGACGACGAGATCCCTTCCGGCGTCGCCTGGTCCGTCTTTTCCGGCGCCCAGGAGATCGAGCGCCCGGCGAAGGATGAAGAGGAGAGCGTCGTCAAGGAGGAGGTGAAGGAGGCATCTCCCTCGCCAAAGCCCGCCTACAAGGCGACACGTTCCTTCGCAAGCATCCTCAGCGAGTATGAAGGCGGCATCGCGGAGCGTCCACAGCCTCCTGTCGAGGCCAAGGCCAAGGAGGAGCCGGCTCCTCCTGCCGTGAGCTTGTTCAAGGAGATGGAGGAGGGTGACGAGATCCCCTCCGGCGTCGCCTGGTCCGTCTTCTCCGGCGCCCGGAACGTGGAGCGCAGACCCAGCCCGGTTGTGGTCGAGCCTGAAAAGCCTGCTCCGGTGCACCGCCATAGTGTAGAGCCCAGCTACAGTCCCAGCTTCCATGTGGAAGTGGAGGCCCAGAAGGAGAAGAGCTTCGACGAGATCATACAGGAGAAGGGGGACCTTGAGGTGCTCAGGAAGGACAAGAGCCTGAACGAGCTGCGCCTCATGCTGCCCCAGGCGACGCTCGATCTGCATGGCATGAAGCAGGCTGAGGCCACAGACGCGCTGGAGTCCTTCGTCGAGGACGCCCTGGATGCGGGAATCGAGAAGGTCGCGATCATCCATGGCAAGGGCTTGCACTCCCAGGACGGCGAGGGTGTGCTCAAGGATCTGACCGATGCCGTCCTCTCACGCCTGGGCGTCGTGCGCGAGGCCAAGCTGGCGAAGCCGGCCTACGGCGGCAGCGGTGTGACCTGGGTCATCCTGAAGAAGAAGTCCGATCTGTAAAGAGAAAAAAGAAGGGGGCGCTTCTCTCAGCGCTCCCTGTAGATGATTCTGCCCTTCGTGAGGTCGTAGGGCGAAAGCTCCACTTTGACAGTGTCCCCGGGGACGATCCTTATGTAGTGCTTCCTCATCTTTCCCGAAAGGTGGGCGAGAATGACGAGCTTGTTCTGCAGCTCGACTCTGAACCTTGTGTTGGGAAGGGCTTCCTTGACGACTCCTTCCACCTCGATAGCTTCTTCCTTGGCCACGTCTCCTCCATCAAATGCTTAGCGTAGAAAACTTTATTCATGATAGCAAGATTGCATCCAGTGGTCAACAAGCACCGAGCGGCGAAGTAAGTCGTTGTTTGGACGTGACTTAGATCATGGAACAGTCCAGAACCAGGTCCCTGATCCGCAGCAACGTCCGCTCAAGCATGAGGCTGCGCTCGCCGTCGGGGTCCAGCTCATCCCCCGTCAGGAAAAGGCGGTAGTAGGGCACTTCCAGCGCCTTGCTCAGACGCTGGATCATGGCACCCGTCAGACCCGCCTTTCCCCGCTCGATCCGGCTGATCTCGCTGGTCGACATTCGACATGTGGACGCAAGCTGGCGCTGTGTCAGTCTTTTGCTCTCGCGCAAGTACCTGACATTGCGCCCACATACACTGCAAAGTGGTGGACAATCAATGCTTTGTAGCATTTTCCTCCTCCTTTTTTTGAATGTGTATTGTGAGGCGCCTCCATTTCCCTCACGGTATTACATCTCGACACTGGAGTCAAAACTTTTTTTCGCCATCGTGTTGCCCAAAGCCACCGTGGTGGCCATAATCAAGCCATCACACGCACATCATGGAGGGAACATGGACGTACTCGCACGTTATCTTGGACAGGCAGGTGGAAGGGCCACCGTCGAGACGGTGAACTACATATCCTCGCTCGAGCTTGTCAGGCGGATCTCCCCCGAGGTCGCCTCGTCGATCGTCAAGGAGCTCGAAGACCAGCGCTGCGGCTACCTGAAGCTCATCGCCAGCGAGAACTTCTCCTCGCTCTCCGTCCAGGCGGCCATGGCCAACCTCCTGACGGACAAGTACGCCGAGGGCTTTCCCGGCCACCGCTTCTACGCCGGCTGCGACAACGTCGACGCCATCGAGTCCCTGGCTGTGGAGAAGGCCAAGGAGCTCTTCGGAGCCGAGCACGCCTACGTCCAGCCCCACAGCGGAGCCGACGCCAACCTTTGCGCCTACTGGGCCATCCTCAACACCCGTGTCCAGCTTCCCAGCCTCGAGAAGATGGGCGTGTCCAACGTCAGCGACATGAGCCGCGAGGACTGGAACCGGATCCGCGAGAAGTGCCACAACCAGCGCCTCCTCGGCCTGGACTACTACTCTGGCGGCCACCTGACACACGGCTACAGGCAGAACATCTCAGCCCAGCTCTTCGACGCCTATTCCTACAGCGTCGATCCCCAGACCATGCTTCTGGACTACGACGACATCGAGCGCAAGGTCCGTGAGGTCCGCCCCCTCATCCTCCTGGCCGGCTACAGCGCCTATCCGAGGAGGATCGACTTCAAGCGGCTTTCCGAGATCGCCCATGCCAACGGTGCCGTCTTCATGGTCGATATGGCCCACTTCGCCGGACTGGTCGCCGGCGGCGTCTTCACTGACGAGTACAACCCTGTCCCCTGGGCCGACGTCGTCACGAGCACGACCCACAAGACGCTGCGTGGACCGCGCGGCGGACTCATCCTGTGCAAGGAGGAGTTCAAGGACTCTGTCGACAAGGGCTGTCCCCTGGTCATCGGCGGTCCGCTTGGCCATGTCATGGCGGCCAAGGCCCTGTGCTTCATCGAGGCCCTCAGCCCCGAGTACAAGAAGTACGCCCACCGCATCGTCCAGAACTCGCAGGACCTCTCGCTCGCACTGAGGGAGGAGGGCGTCAGCGTCCTCACCGGCGGAACTGACAACCACCTCCTGCTCGTCGACGTCTCCCCCTTCGGCCTGAACGGCCGCCAGGCGGAGAGCCTGCTGCGCGAGTGCGGCATCACGCTGAACAGGAACGCCCTGCCTTACGACAAGAACGGCCCCTGGTACACCTCCGGTCTGAGACTGGGCACTCCTGCGGTCACGACGCTGGGCATGGGGGAGGCCGAGATGAAGGAGATCGCCTCGATCATCGCGACCGTCCTCAGGAATGCCCATCCTGTGAGGCTGACCAAGGGAGAGAAGGCGGGGCAGCTGAGCCGCAACAGGGCCAAGGCACCTTCCGAGGTCGTCGAGGATGCCCGCCGCCGCGTCGCATCGCTCCTGGCAGGCCATCCCCTCTATCCTGAGCTCGACCTGGACTACCTGAAGCAGGAGTTCCTGCTGGCCTAGTTTTTTCCCCCATCCACGTCCAAAGCTGTGCTATAATCTCCTCCCCGCAGGAGGAAGGACGTGGACGAGATCCGCATTCTGACAGAGGGCGCCATTGTGGTGCGCATCCTCATCTCCCTCGCCTTCGGGGCCATCCTCGGCCTCGACAGAGGGCTCAAGAGCCGGCCGGCGGGACTCAGGACCTACATCCTGGTCTGCGTCGGCTCGTGCATCGTCATGATGACCAACCAGTATGTCTATCAGGTCTTCGACACGGGCGATCCGGTGAGGATGGCCGCCCAGGTCGTCAGCGGCATAGGCTTCCTTGGCGCAGGCACGATAATAGTCACACGGCGCAACCAGATCCGGGGCCTGACGACGGCCGCCGGCCTGTGGGCCTCGGCCTGCGTGGGCCTCGCGATCGGAATCGGGCTCTACGAGATCGCCCTGGTCGGCGGCCTGGCCGTCGTCATCGTCCTGACGAGCCTGGGGCACTGGGACTTCTTCATCCGCCGCCGCGCCCGCGACATCGATGTCTACATTGAGCTCCCTGTCTCCTTCTCATTCGCAGTCTTCCTCGAGAAGCTCAGGCAGCAGGGCCTGGGCATCTCAAACCTCCAGTTCTCCGGAGGGGAGGGCTCCGCCTCGGACCGCCTCGGCTTCGTGTGCACACTCAGCTGCGCCCAGAGGATGGACCACGCGCTCATGCTCGCGGCGGTACGCTCGATCGGTCCGCGCATCTCGGTCGAGGAGCTGAGCTGAAGCCGAGAGCCTTTCTGCCATTTGTTGCAACTTGTTGCAATTCTTGTTGACTTCCCGCCGGGGTGGTTTAGAATTCTAAGTAGCAAGGAGAATGCAATGTCTGACAGAATGAGAAGCATCCCCTTCGGGAATCTGCTGGAAAGAGTCTTCGGAGAACTGAGAGCCCAGGGCTCCGTCTTCTCCATCGCCGCATCCGACTTCTACAAGGACAGCGCCGAGTGCCCTGTCCATGTCTTCGGCCAGAGGGCAAGCTGTGCGCTCGGCCCCGCCGCCGGCCCCCATACGCAGCTGGCGCAGAACATCATCACAAGCTACCTCGTCGGCGCACGATTCATCGAGCTCAAGACCGTCCAGGTCATGGACGAGCTCGAGATCGCCAAGCCTTGCATCGACGCCCGGGACGAGGGCTACAACGTCGAATGGTCTACGGAGTACACATTGCCCAAGGCCTATGACGAATACCTCAAGGCCTGGATCGTCGTCCATCTTCTCGACATCCTGACCCATGAGGACTGGACGGAGCCGAGCTTCATCTTCAACATGTCTGTCGGCTACAACCTCGAGGGAATAAAGACGGAGAAGATGCAGCGCTTCATCGACAGCATGGAGGATGCGGACGTCGACGGCCGCTTCGACGGCTACATCGACATTCTTCGCGACAAGCTCTCTGCTGGCCTGCTTGCAGGCACACCCTTCGAGGGGGCCGAGGAGAGGGCCCTTTCCCTCCTTGGAAGGATCTCGAAGCGGATCTCGCCCTCCGTCACCCTTTCCACGATGCACGGCTGTCCGCCCCAGGAGATCGAGGCGATCTGTTCCTACATGCTCAGCGAGAAGAAGCTCGACACCTTCGTCAAGCTCAACCCGACACTGCTGGGCTACGATGAGGTGCGACGCATCCTCGACAGCCTCGGCTACAGCTATGTGACGCTGCGCCGCGAGAGCTTCGAGCACGACCTCCAGTGGGACGACGCCATCGCGATGCTCACACGCCTCAGACAGCTCGCCGCCTCCCTTGGCCGCGGCTTCGGCGTGAAGCTCACCAACACTCTGGGAAGCGTGAACGACCAGGAGAGGCTGCCAGGGGATGAGATGTACATGTCCGGCCGCGCCCTCTTCCCGATCTCGACGAGCGTGGCGCGCCGACTCAGCGAAGTCTTCGACGGCAAGCTGCCGATCAGCTACTCGGGTGGGGCCAACGCGCTCAATGTGCGCGAGCTCTACGAGACGGGCATCCATCCGATCACTGTCGCGACCGACATGCTGCGTCCCGGCGGCTACCTCAAGCTTTCACAGATGGCCCATCTTCTGGAAGGCTGTACAGCCGGCATGATGGACCACATCGACCTCGACAGGCTCTGCGCCCTCAACGACAAGGCCCGAGAGGGAGGCTACAGCCTGCGCAAGGAGGACAGGGGAGAGGACAGCGTCAAGCTTGGCCAGCCGCTTCCCGTCACCGACTGCTACGTCGCGCCCTGCGTCGCCGCCTGTCCCATCCACCAGGACATTCCTGAGTACATCTACCTGATGGGCGAGGGCCGCTATGCCGAGGCCCTGGCGGTCATCTACGACAAGAACGCCTTGCCTGGCATCACGGGCTGGATCTGCGACCACCAGTGCCAGCGCCACTGCTCCAGGATGGACTACGAGGGTGCCATCGCGATCAGGAAGATCAAGAGTCTGGCCGTGGAGAAGGGTAAGAAGGAGTACCTGGAGGAGATCTGGTCAGCTCCAGAGGAGCCGAGCGAGGTGCGCGCCGCCGTCGTCGGCGCCGGTCCCGCAGGACTCTCGGCAAGCCTCTTCCTGGCCCGTGCAGGCTACGATGTGACCCTTCTCGAGAGGGAGGAGAAGGCCGGTGGCGTCGTCTCGAACGTCATCCCCGACTTCCGCATCCCGGACGAGGTCGTCCAGGGCGATGTGGACTTCATCGCCTCCAATGGCGTCAAGATGGTCTTCGGCGTCGATCCGGCCTCGCTCAGCCTCCAGGCCCTCAAGGATGAGGGCTACGACTGGGTCTTCTACGCCCTTGGCGCCGAGGAGCCCGTCCAGGCGAGGATCACAGGGGAGGGACCGCGTGTCGACGCCACGAGCTACCTCAAGCGCTTCAAGGCCGGCGAGCCGATGAGCCCCTCGTCGCGCGTCGTCGTCATGGGCGGCGGAAACACCGCCATGGATGCGGCCCGCGCCGCAGTGC
>JADIMU010000050.1 GCA_017694495.1 Candidatus Aphodenecus pullistercoris | reverse complement strand
CCTCTGAAGTGCGCCAGGCGATCCAGTCCATCGTCGACAGGGTCGACGCAGTCTACGTCGCGAACGACAACACTGTCGTCTCCGCAATAAGCTCCATGGCAGAGATCTGCCTCGAGGCGGGAGTGCCCATCTTCAGCGCAGACACGACTTCGGCTTTCGACACCGACGTCTTCATGGCATGCGGCTTCAACTACTACAAGTCGGGCCTCCTGACGGGCGAGCTCGTCAAGCGTGTCCTCGACGGCGAGGATCCCAGCCAGATCGGCGTCGCCTACCTGAGCGACCTCGAGTACTACGTCAACCTCGACGTCGCCTCCGAGCTCGGGGTCGAAGTCGACCAGGCGATCCTCGACGAGTCCGTGTACATCATCCAGGGCGGCGTGGACATCACAGGGAATTCCTGACCGGAAGGAATGGTACAGATGACAGACAGTGGGACCACCATCCTGAGGCGGTCCCCCTGTCCTTTCCACATCACAAAGCGACTACCAGCGCTCGCGCTCCCAGTCGGTGAAGCGTCCCCTGGCGGCATCGATCTCGAACTCGTACTCGTAGCCGTCATACCAGGCCTCACCCTCGTAGACCACGCGTCCGTCGTCACGGTCGCTGCGGATCCTGATGTCGTCGGCCGTGGCGCCATCGGGCAGGCGGTCGAGGACCAGGGCAGTCGCCTCTTTGATCGTGATCCCTCCCTCTGTGGATACGGTCCTCCTCTCGACATCCGTCTCGAGGATGCGGCCGCTCGAAGCGTCGATCGTGTACTCATATTCCCTGTCGGCAGTCGTGAACTCGACTTCATACTCAAGCCTCCAGTCGTCGCGGTCAAGGCGAACCCTCATGCTCTGAGTCTCATCGACGCGGGCATCCTCGAGGGCGATCCTCACAGCCTCGTCCTCGCCAATCGTGGCATCTGAGGTCTTGCCCCAGTACTCTGCGTCGCGGTCGACGGAGAGGATCTCGCCAGTGGCGGCGTCGATCTCATAGTCGTATTCCATGTTGTCGATGTAGAACTCGATGTCGTAGACCTCGCGTCCACGCTCCCTGTCGAGGTGGCTGCGCACGAAGGATGCGCCCTCGGCGCTGACGCCAGCGTCAGCCAGGGCGATCTCCATCGCCCTCTCACGGGTGATCTGTCCAGCTGCGAAGAGAGCCGCCGTAGCGAGCATCATGACCATTGCACCAAGCAGAATCTTCTTCATATTTCCATTTGCTCCTTTTCAATCATTCAGTTTTCTTGATGGCCCTAATCTATCTTAGTCAGATGAAAGGAAAATGAAAGAGGAAGATTTCTGGAAAAAAGTTCCCAAAGCTTGACGAGCGGCCAATGCGGACGAATATTCATCAGTAGGAGACGACAATGAAACGAAGACTCGCCCTCATCCTCATCACCCTCACCCTTCCAGGCCTCCTCATGGCGGACGGCTGGATCGGAGGCAAGCTCGGCGTCGGAATCTCGACCTACGACAAGGACATCAAGTACCACAACAATGCACTGACGAAGGTCACAGGATCAGACATCAGCATCGACGTCTCAGGAGGCGGAGAGCACTACTTCTCCGATGTCTTCGGCATCGGCTACGAGCTTGGTGCGGGCTACCCTGTCGCCAGGAAGACAGGCGAGGGAGGCTACAGCTGGCCTCAAGTGAGAAATATGAACCTCGCCGCAGCCCTGACGGCCCAGTTCCGATGGAAGATTTCCGACTCCTTCCAGCTGGCCGCGGGTGCCGGTGCGAGCCTCGACCTCGAGTCGACTGGAATCGACATCGGAGGCGGAGCCATAATCGCTGACAGCTGCCAGGTCGCCATCCGCGCCAACCTCTCGATGGGCTTCAATGTGGCGCAAAACGTCAGGCTCACTCTTGGAAGCGACTTCGACGTGCCCGTCTACACCTACTCCAAGGTCACCCAAGGTGGGCGCCTGAACCAGGAGATCACAGACTACAAGGGCTTCATCGCGACTCCATACATAGCTGTAGCATACACATACTGAGGAGAATGAGCTTGACGGATGGCAAAAGCCATCTGACAATTCAGATATGAGAAAGACAGCGACAACCATTCTTGTACTCATCATCTGCATGGCATCCGTCTTCGCAGACGGGTGGATTGGACTGGGTTCTGGAGTCGATTTCGGCTGGATTTTTGAAGACGACAACAATCCTTCCAGCTCGACCATGAACATCCCAGTCTCAGTCATGGGCGCCTACTACTTCAACGACACCATCGGCCTCGCCTTCGACGCAGGCATGGGCATACCGATGCTGGAAAAGGAGGGAGAGGCCCCCTACGAGGAGGTCAGGAACAAGGACTACAGCTTCGTCTCCTCCATCGCCTTCATGCTGAAGGGTGACCTCTCTGATACACTGCTTGTCGAAGGAGGCCTTGGACTGGGCTTCGAATGCCTCCTGGACCGAATGGAATCACTCAGTGCATTCTCATACATGCTCTCCGCACAGGGAAGGATTGGAATTGGGGTGATCCTGGGTGAGCACTTCACGCTCCGCCTGGGAGCCATGGCAGACCTGCCCTTCCTCGGCAGTGCAACATTCCTGCCAGAGGAATCCGAAGGCCTATTTGGCTCAATAAACCAGTTCAAGCTCTTCGGCGCAGGCGTGCATGCCTATCTGGGACTGGGCTACGCCTACTGACGGAATGTTCCTCCAAAAACATAGTGGCACCTGAGGCCAAGGCTTCAGGTGCCCTTTCTTTCACTCACCCTTCACCAGCGGGATGCGGACCGTGAAGGTGCTGCCCCTGCCAGGCTGGCTCTCCACGCTGACGCTGCCCTTGTGGGCCTCTATGATCGCCTTGACGATGGGCAGGCCCAGCCCGGCTCCGGAAGACGAGGATGAGCGTGAGGGGTCCACCTGGAAGAACCTGTCCCAGATGCGCTCGAGATGGTCCTTCCCGATTCCGATGCCATTGTCCTCGACCGAGATGAGGGCCCAGTCTCCATCACGCTCCGTCCTCAGCATGACCCAGCCACCTTGGCCAGTGTATTGCACCGCATTCGAAATCAGATTGATCAGCACTCTCGTGACCATGCCCTGGTCGGCCTGGACGCACAGTCCATCCTCGCACTTGGCGATCAGCTTCAGGCCCTTCTTCTCGGCCTCCTCCTCGAAGGAGTCGAGGACCATCTCGGCAAGCTCCGACAGGCAGAAGTCCTCATACTTCGGACTCAAGGTCCCCTTGTCGGCGCGGGCGAGGGACAAGAGCTCGCTGACGAGCGAGGTCATGCGTCCCGCCTGCCTGTCGATGGAAGAGAGGGCCTGCCGCATCTTCTCAGAATCGTCCACATGCTTCGATGCGTACTCGCACTCCGCCTTGATGACGGACAGCGGTGTCCTGAGCTCATGGGAAGCGTCGCTTGTGAACTGCTTCTCCTTGCGGAAGGCCTCCTCGAGGCGGTCGAGCATGGCGTCGAAGGCCTTCGTCATGCTGTGTATCTCATCGTCGCCATCTCCCAGACCTATGCGCTTGGACAGGTCGTTCGAAGTGACGATCTGGCCAGCCGCCTCGACTGCCCTGTCCGCAGGGCGGAAGGAGCGGCGCACGATGAAATAGCCGCCAAGAGCCGAGAGGAAGAGGATAAGAGGAAGGAAGACGAGGGCCATCAGCTGGACGGAGCTCATGTAGGTGCCGACCTCCGATGCAGGCATGAGGGCGCGCACGACCACGCCGCCCCTTCCCTCCTGGCTGTAGACGAACCAGCGCCCATCCTCGACCATGCGGCCATGGTCCTGACCCAGTGGCGGGAAGTCATCGTAGTCGCGTCCTCCAATGAGATTTCCATCCCTGCTGAAGACCTGGAGGAAGAGGCCGTCCTCGTAGTAGTCGATCTCGTCCCACTCGCCGTCAGCGATGTCCTCGAGGGCCTCATCGACCTCCTCCCTCATGTTGGACAGGGCCTCATGTCTGATCAGGAAGCCGCTGCCCGAGATGATGGCCAGGACCATGACGAGGGCGATGATGGCCATCCATACCGTATACCAGACGACTATGCGCTTCTTTATCGTCACTTTCCACTCACCCCTTGATCATGTAGCCGCTGCCACGGACGGTCTGGATCAGCTTCTTCTCGAAGCCGTCGTCGATCTTCTTCCTCAGGAATCTGATATACACATCAACCACATTGCTCTCACCCTCGTAATCCCAGCTCCAGACATGGTTGCGGAAGCTCTCGCGCGAGAGTATTGTCCCTTCGTTGAGCATCATGTACTCGAGGATGGCGAACTCTTTGGAGCTGAGTTCGATCTCCTTGCCACCCCTCGTCACCCTGTGGCTTGAGAGGTCCAGCGTCAGGTCTGCGACGGTTAGCGTGTTCGACTTCTGTTCACCCTTGTTGCGCAGCAGGACGCGCACCCTTGCCAAAAGTTCGGCGAAGGAGAAAGGTTTGACGAGGTAGTCGTCGGCTCCGCTGTCGAGTCCCTCGACCCGGTCGTCGATGGCGTCCCTGGCAGTCAGGAAGATGACAGGACTCCTGCCCCCACCAGAGCGGTAGCGGCGCAGCACGGACAGTCCATCCAGCTTAGGCATCATGATGTCGAGGATGACGGCGTCATACTCCCCCGCCTGGAGGTAGTCCAGGGCGCTCTGTCCATCAAGGACAGCATCAACAGCATAGCCCTCATCCTCAAGAGTGCATCTGATGAGCCTGTTGAGCTCACCCTCATCCTCTGCGACCAGTATTCTCATGGCACCATCCTCCCAGCAACAGATTAAACCAAGGTTAAAGAGGGATGAAGCGCTTGTGTTCGTCTTTGAACGTTTTCCATCTGGCAATGCGCTCCTTGATAAAGGCATCGAAGGCACCCTCCTCCACCTCATCGCTGGAGACTGCCAGGTCCAGTGCCATCGCCTTGAAGAGGGATGGAGGAAGTTCTTCTTCAAGCATGGCATCCTTTCCGTCCAGACTCAGGTCCCTCCTGATTGTCATGACTTCACCAGATGCCCACTCCAGTCCAAGCATCCCGCCACCAAAACGCCAGAGGACGCTGTTCCCCCGCCCCAGCCAGAATGCCCTCATCCTGTCTCCAGCCTCCTCGACGACCTTGTTTGCATAGGAGAAGCGCTCCTCCCTGACTCTGGAAGGAAGATGCCCACCGTCTTCACTGGGACACACTCTGGCCATCCCTTCGCGCAGACGGGCAACGACCAGGGACAAAGCCTCATCCACATCCTCGATCTGGTCCGTCACAGCGACGAGCTCACGGACAAGGAGGAGGAAGTCTTCGGCAGGCCTGTGCCAATCCACATCAATGTAGAGTCTCGCCCCCTCCTGTCTGAGCGAGAAGAATGGCATGACGAGCCTGCACGAGGCGAAACAAGGCTGTGCCGCCTCGAAGACGACTGAAAGGAAGTGGCCCGTGAACGAAATGTACCAGATCAGCTTCTCACCCTTCGACTTCCACAGCAGCCTGTACTTCCCTTCCTCATCGAAGGCGCTGGCGCATCGCACCCTCCTGAACTGTCCGGCAAGCCTTTCCTCGTTGTCCATACTCCTGAGATCCATAGCCACCTCCTATTGCCGGCTCAGGCTGCTGCACTTCCTCCACTCTGTCAATAAGAAGGAGGCAGGCACCATTCTCCTGGCACCTGCCTCCACATTTGTTGGAATACCTTCTCCTCTAGAGCTTCCTGACGAACATGGCCCTTATCGCATTGAGGACGGCTATGACCATGACGCCCACGTCGGCGAAGATGGCGAGCCACATGTTGGCGATGCCCAGGGCGCCCAGGGCGAGGCAGATGAGCTTGACGCCGATGGCGAAGACGATGTTCTCGTAGACGATGACCAGGCACTTTCGGCTGATCCTAATCGCCTTCGCGATCTTCATCGGGTCGTCATCCATCAGGACGACGTCGGCCGCCTCGATCGCGGCGTCGCTGCCCATGGCTCCCATTGCGATGCCTATGTCGGCACGCGAGAGGACGGGAGCGTCGTTGATGCCGTCGCCGACGAAGGCGAGTGAGGCCTTCGTGTCCTTGTGGGCGATGAGGTCCTCGACTGCGTCGACCTTGTCACCTGGCAGCAGCTCGCTGTGCACTTCGTCGATGCCAAGGTCTCTTGCGACCTGGTCGGCGACCTTTGCAGAGTCTCCAGTGAGCATGACGATGCGTCCAACACCTGCCTTGCGCAGCTTCCTCACGGCTTCCTTCGCACCAGGCTTCTCGACATCGCTTATGACGATGTGGCCAGCGTAGGCGCCGTCGAAGGCGACGTGGACGATCGTTCCGATGCTGTGGCAAGGCATGGCTTCGATGCCAAGCGAGCGCATCAGCTTGTCGTTGCCGCATGCCACCTGATGTCCATCGACGATGGCGGTGACCCCGCCACCTCCCATCTCGTGGACGTCACTGACGCGGCTGTGGTCCACAAGGCCGCCATAGGCCTTCTGGAGGCTGAGGCTGATGGGATGGCTCGAGGCGCTCTCCGCCAGGGCGGCGTACTCGAGGAGTTCGGCTTCTTCCATCATGTTGTGGTGGATGCCGCTTACGACGAAGACGCCACGGGTGAGCGTTCCAGTCTTGTCGAAGACGACGATGCCCGTCTTGGATAGGGTCTCGAGGAAGTTGGATCCCTTGACGAGGATGCCTGCCTTGCTCGCTCCTCCTATTCCTGCGAAGAAGGACAGTGGGATGCTGATCACAAGGGCGCATGGGCAGCTGATGACCAGGAAGGTCAAGGCGCGGTAGATCCACTGCGTCCATAGCGGAGCGCGTCCAAGCACAAGGAGGACGAGGGGTGGCAGGAGGGCCAGAAGGAGGGCGCCGATGCACACGGCCGGCGTGTAGACGCGGGCGAACTTCGTGATGAAGTCCTCGCTCTTCGACTTGCGGCTGCCAGCGTTCTCGACGAGGTCGAGTATCTTGCTGACCGTCGACTCGCCGAAGGCCTTCTGTGTCCTGACGCGCAGCACTCCGGTCATGTTGATCGAGCCGGAGACGAGGCTGTCGCCGGGAGCCACCTCGCGGGGCAGGCTCTCTCCCGTCAGGGCGCGGGTGTCCAGGCTGCTCGTGCCTGTGACGACTGTACCGTCCAGAGGCACCTTCTCGCCAGGATTGACGACGATGATGCTGCCGACGGCCACCTCATCGGGGCTGACACGTCTGATCGAGGAGTCCTCGCCCTCGAGGTTGGCGTAGTCAGGCCTTATGTCCATCAACGCACTGATGTTCTTCCGGCTGCGGCCGACGGCATAGGACTGGAAGAACTCGCCGATCTGGTAGAAGAGCATGACGGCGATCGCTTCCGTGTAGTCGCCGCTCTTCTGGACGATGGCGAGGGCCATGGCGCCGACGGTAGCTATGGCCATGAGGAAGCACTCGTCCATGAGCTGGCCGTGGATGATTCCCAGCGCGGCCTTGCGCAGGATGTCGTAGCCGATCAGGAGGTAGAGTGCCAAGTAGGCCACGAAACGTGCCACAGGCGGCAGAGTGATGAAGGCCAGGAGGACCATCAGGGCCGCCGAGACAATGATGCGCACAAGCATCCTCTTCTGCTTTCTGGTCATCAGAAGTAGACCTCCGCGTCGCTCTCCACCCTCTTGCATGCCTTGCGAACCTGCTTCATGACCGTCTTCTCGTCGGCTCCGGGGACGAAGTCCACGTGCATCTTCTGGGTCATGAAGTTGACGACGCAGGACTCGACGCCCTCCGTCTTCCTCGCCGCATTCTCCATCTTCGCGGCACAGGCCGCGCAGTCGACTTCAATCATGTAGGTCTTGGCCATTTGCGAATCCTCCATCAATTAAACATATCTTTAATTGATGACCTAATGATAGAACACAGCTCATGCGCTGTCAACACAAAGCCTCCCCTTTCTGCTAAGATTTCCGCATGGACGAAAAGATTCCCCCGACAGAAGCCTTCGAAGAGGTGGCGGACACGCTCAAGCAGCTGACGGATGCAAGCCGGATCAAGATCTTCTGGCTGCTGTGCCACAAGGCGCTGTGCGTCCAGGAGCTCGCCTCGGCCATGGAGATGAGCTCGCCTGCCGTCAGCCACCACCTCAGGCAGCTGAGGATGGCCGGCCTGATCACGGGCCAGAGGCAGGGCAAGGAGGTCCACTACCACTCCAGCGGCAGCCGCGAGGCGAGCTTCCTGCACGACATGATCGAGGCCCTGATGCAGATCTCCTGTCCATGATTTTCCTTTGACCGCGGCCTGCGGCTGTCATATCATGTCAGATATGAGCGACAACAGACTTGACAGCCTCTTCACTCCGTGGAAGATCGGCTCGTGTGAAATCAAGAACAGGATCGTGCTCACCAGCATGGGAGGGACTGACCTCTTCGGCTGGATGGAGAAGAACCACTTCGACAAAGCGGGCGCCCGCTTCATCATGGAGGTCGCGAAGAACAACGTAGGCCTCGTATTGCCTGGCTGCCAGCCCGTCTGGAACCCGATGTTCGGCCAGTGGCTGCACAAGAACAGGAAGATGTACAAGGACCTCGCCGCCTGGATGCCTGCCTTCCACAGCACTGGAGCCAAGCTCTTCGTCCAGCTCACGGCCGGCTTCGGCCGCTCCTTCCCGGTCAGTCCGATGATGGAGATGCTCTACAACACGCCCGTCATCAGGACGCTGTCAAAGCCTGTGATGAATCTGGACAAGATCACTGCGGCGCCTTCCCCCAGGCCCAACCGCTGGTCGGACCGCCTTCCATCCAGAGAGATCACGCGCAAGGAGATCCTCGACATAGTCACATCCTTCGCCGAGTCGTCCTACCTCCTGAAGGAGGCCGGAGTCGACGGCGTCGAAGTACATGCCGTCCATGAAGGCTACCTGCTCGACCAGTTCACACTGCCCTACCTCAACGACAGGAGTGACGAGTATGGCGGATCCTTCGAGAACCGCTACCGCTTCGCCGTCGAGATCGTCAAGGCGATCAAGGCCAAGTGCGGCGACGACTTCCCCGTCTCGCTGCGCTACTCGGTGCGCTCGATGACCAAGGGCCTCAGGCAGGGTGCCCTGCCCGGAGAGGACTTCAAGGAGGCCGGACGCGACATGGCTGAGAGCGAGAAGGCCGCCAAGTACCTCCAGGACGCAGGCTATGACATGCTCAACTGCGACAACGGCACCTACGACGCCTGGTACTGGGCCCATCCGCCCATCTACATGCCCGAGAACTGCAACCTCGCCGACGTCGAGCACATCAAGGCCTTCGTCGACATCCCTGTCGTCGCGGCAGGCCGCCTCGACCCCTATGTCGCGGCCGATGAGATAAAGGCGGGACGCCTGGATGCGGCCGGCTTCGCCCGCCCCTTCCTCGCCGACCAGGCCTGGGTCACGAAGCTCAAGGAAGGCCGCGAGGACGAGATCAGGCCATGCATCCTCTGCCACAACGGATGCTTCAACATGTGCCACTACGAGGGTGTTCCCAACGAGCAGGACCTCTTCGACAGCCTCAACATGGCACGCTGCGCCGTCAACGCGGAGACGATGCAATGGAAGAAGCACTACATCAAGAGGACTGACAAGCCCAAGAGCGTCGCCATCATCGGAGGCGGCATCGGAGGCATGGAGGCCGCCAGGGTCCTGGCCTTGCGTGGACACAGACCTGTCATCTACGAGAAGTCGGACAGGCTGGGAGGAACCTTCATCCCGGCAAGCGCCGAGAGCTACAAGGGCAAGCTGAGACAGCTTTTGGCCTGGTACATCCACCAGATGGAAGTGCTCAAGGTCACTGTCAAGCTGAACACTGAAGTCAAGGATGTGGGCAGTCTGAAGGAGGACGTCGTCCTCGCGGCGACGGGAGCGAAGGCGAAGAAGCTGCCAGTCAAGGGCTTCGACAGGACGATCGAGGCTTGCGACTACCTCAACGGCACACAGGTCAAAGAGCGTGTCGTCGTCATCGGCGGTGGTCTTACCGGCTGCGAGATCGCATACGAGCTCGCCCTCCAGGGCCACAGCGTCGAGATCGTCGAGATGAAGGACGACCTCGTCGCCCAGAAGGGCGTATGCCTTGCAAACTCCTCCTATCTCAGGGAGTGGTTCGCCTGGAAGAAGGTGCCCGTCCACCTCAAGGCGAGGGTCGAGGAGATTGGAGATGACTTCGTCGCCTTCAGGACTCCTGACGGCAAGGTGACCCGGATCGGATGCGACAGCGTCATCTCGAGCGTCGGCTACGAGCCCAGCCCGATCGCTGGTGTGCCCAAGGCCCGCCTGATCGGCGACTGCCTAGGCGTGGGAAACCTGAGAAGCGTCATCTGGAGGGCCTACGAGGTCGCCATGAAGGTCTGAAGACCCACATTTCTCCTTTCCTTCCTCCTTCTCCGACATTATCTTTCCGTGACGGGAGGAAGGAAAATGAGAGTTCTCATGGTCAACGGCAGTCCGCGCAGGAATGGCAACACGCCCCTTGCGCTGGACGAGATGGAAAAGGTCTTCAAGGAAGAAGGCGTCGAAGTCGACAGAGTCGACATCGGCACCGAGGCGGTGCGTGGATGCATCGCATGCAACAGCTGCGCGAAGACAGGCAAGTGCGTCTTCGACGACAAGGTCAACGAGGCGAGGGACCTCTTCGAGAAGGCCGACGGCCTCGTCGTGGCCTCGCCCGTCTACTTCGCCAGCGCCAACGCATCCCTCGTCGCCTTCCTCCAGCGCCTCTTCTACTCGAGCAGCTTCGACATGACGATGAAGGTCGGCGCCGCCGTGGCCGCAGCCAGACGTGGTGGCCTCACGGCGACATACGATGAGCTGAACAAGTTCTTCGGCATCTCAGGCATGCCCATCGCAAGCGGCCAGTACTGGAACGGCATCCATGGCCGCGAAAAGGGAGAGGCCGCCCAGGATGCGGAAGGCTTGCAGATGATGCGCACCCTCGCGCGCAACATGGTCTTCCTTGTCAACGACCTGCAGCACGAGGCTGCAGGCATGAGGAGGAGACTCCGGATGCCTGACGTTGACTAGCCCCAGTGATGAGGCTTCGGCCTCTGAACTACGTTGGTCGGGAATATATAGGCACCAGTGGATGTGGCTCTAGTCCACTGCTTCTGCGGTGCATGGCCAAACAGTCCTGTCAGGTAGGGACGGCGCCATGCACACCAAACCCCCTCCAACATGGGCGAAGGGCTGCGGAGAGAGAGACTCCGTGACGGCAGCGGAAAGCCGGCCAAGAAGGCGACATTTCCGCATCCTTATCCAGACGTGCATCAGGGGGCGTCTGGAGAAGAGGATTGGAACATCCCCCTGAGACCCGCCGGCAAGGAGGCATGACGACATGGTATACGTACTCAACAGTGACGGCTCTCCCCTCCATGAATTTTATGAATGATGACAGAGAGGGACTCGATGCCTACCTGAAGCACCTCGACAGTGGGCTCAAGCTGGCAGTCAACAGCCAGAAGGCCTACAGCCGCGACCTTGAGGACTTCTTCCTCTACATCGAGGAGTATGGCATAGAGTTGCAGGACTTCAGCCTCCACGATGCCAGGGACTACGTGCGCAAGCTCAAGGACGAGTGGTCCGAGAAGACGGTCAAGCGGAAGATCAGCGCGCTGAGGGGCTTCTTCACCTTCCTCCAGAAGCGTGGTCTTGTGAAGGCCAACGTCTTCAGCGAGATCTCGCTCTCCGGCGGCTCCTTCCACCTTCCAAGCGTCCTGAGCCGCAGCGAGGTCGACCAGCTGCTCTCGTACCGGGGCAAGGGCTTCGACGGCTGCCGCGACCACTTCCTCTTCCTCTTCCTCTTCAACACCGGAGCGAGGATCAGCGAGGCCCTCAGCGTCGATGTGGGCATGATTGAGCGCGGCGAGAGGCGCATAAGGATTGTGGGCAAGGGCAGCAAGGTGCGCTACATCTTCCTCTCTCCCGTGACGATGGAGGAGCTTGACCACTACCTCGAAGAGAGGGGCAGGCTGCTCGACCAGCTGGGTGTCAGGGACCAGAAGGCCCTTTTCATCTCGTCGCGCGGCAATCGCTTGCCCTTTTCAAGCGCCCACGTTATTTTTAGCCGGACGAAGGAAGCCTTGGGGTGGCAGAAGGACTTCACTCCGCACACGCTCAGGCACACCTACGCTACGATGCTCCTCGACAGGGGGGCCGACATCAGGGTCGTCCAGTCCCTGCTCGGACACGAGAGCATCTCGACGACCCAGATCTACACGCATGTCTCGCGCTCGTCGCTGCACAAGGTCTACGACATGGCGCACCCGCATGCGCACAAGGAGGAGAAATGATGGACAAGCTATATGGAACGACGATAGTGTGCGTCCGCAAGGACGGCAGGATTGCGATAGCCGGCGACGGCCAGGTCACGCAGGGCGAGAGCTGCATCCTGAAGGGCAACACCCGCAAGGTCAGAAGGATCTTCAACGACAGGGTGATCATCGGCTTCGCCGGATCGACTGCGGACGCGATCACGCTCTACGAGCTCTTCGAACAGAAGCTCAAGGAGGACAACGGCGACCTGACGAGGGCCTCCGTAGACCTCGCCAAGCAGTGGAGGACGGACAAGACGCTGAGGAACCTCGAGGCTCTGCTCCTGGCGACGGATGGAAAGAAGATGTTCTACATCTCGGGCAGCGGGGACGTCATCGAGCCTGAGGACGATGTCATGGCGATCGGCAGCGGCGGCTACTACGCCCTGTCCGCGGCGCGCGCCTACCTGGACAGCAAGGTGGACTTCAGCGCTGAGGAGATCGCCCGCCGCTCGATAAAGATCGCGAGCCAGATCTGCGTCTACACGAACGACAACATCATCTGCGAGGTCCTCGGCTGATGGAAGACAAGGAGGAGAGTATGAAGAATGCACTTGATGAAATGATGCCCGGCGAGATCGTCGCCGCGCTGGACAAATACATAATCGGACAGGCTGAGGCGAAGAAGATGATCGCCATCGCGCTGCGCAACCGAGTCAGGCGCAGCCGTCTTGACGAGCAGATGCGCGACGAGATCAGTCCGAAGAACATCCTGATGATCGGTCCCACAGGCGTGGGCAAGACGGAGATCGCCCGCCGCATCGCACGCATGGCCAATGCGCCCTTCATAAAGGTCGAGGCGACGAAGTACACCGAGGTCGGCTACGTCGGCCGCGACGTCGAGTCCATGATCCGCGACCTCATGGCCAACGCCGTCTCCATGGTCCGCGAGGAGATGGCCTCCGCCAAGAAGGAGGAGATCGACCGCGTCGTCGAGGAGAGGCTGCTTGACGTCCTCCTGCCCGCCACGAGGAAGTCCTCCGGCAACCAGGTCGAGTCCAGCGCCGTCGAGAACCAGGCCACGACGAGGGAGCAGTTCCGCCAGATCCTCCGTTCCGGAGGCTTCGACGGGAAGGTCGTCGACATCACGGTCACGCCTTCGGCCCATGTCGAGATCGGCTACATGCAGGGCGGCTCCTCGCAGGAGGACCTGCAGGAGGCGATGAACAGCATCGGCAGCCTCTTCCAGAGGCCGCGCACCCGCAGGGTCTCGATCAAGAGGGCCCGCGAGATCTTCACCGAGGAGGAGACTGGCCGCGTCCTGGACAAGGACAAGGTCTACGATGAGGCCAAGACGCGCACCGAGCAGATGGGCATCATCTTCCTGGACGAGTTCGACAAGATCGCCGACACCAGCAACAGGAACAGCTCCTCGGTCTCAAGGGAAGGTGTCCAGCGCGACATCCTGCCCATCGTCGAGGGCACCAAGGTCAACACGAAGTGGGGCGTCATCGACACGACGAACATCCTCTTCATCGCGGCGGGAGCCTTCTCCTTCGCCAAACCCAGCGACCTGATCCCTGAGCTCCAGGGCCGTTTCCCGATCCGCGTCGAGCTCAGCGCCCTGGGCACAGAGGACTTCTACCGCATCCTGACGGAGCCCGAGAACGCCCTGACGAAGCAGTATGCGGCCCTCATGGCCACAGACGGCGTCACGCTCGACTTCACCGACGAGGGCCTCAGGAGACTGGCCGAGGTCGCCTACCAGGTCAACTCGGACACGGACAACATCGGAGCGCGCCGATTGCACACTGTCATGGAGAAGCTCCTCGAGGACGTCAGCTATGCGCCTGAGTCCCACCGTGACGCTCCTGTCGTCATCGACGCCGCCTTCGTCGACGAGAGGCTGAACGGCATCGCCTCCTCGCAGGACATGTCGAGGTACATCCTCTAGTGGAATACATCACTTTAGTCGGTGAGAGCTACGAGAAGGCTCTCGAGGAGGCCAGGCGGAAGTACGGCGACGAGGTGCGCGTCCATTCGCGCAAGGAGTACACCGTGGGCGGAGGCGTCTTCCGCCGCCGTCAGAAGCGCTGTGAGCTGACGCTCTACCTCGCCCCCAGGAAGGCGGGCAAGGTTGAGCAGGCGGTCACGAAAGAGGATCTGGCCGAGTTCGAGAAGGAGGCCCAGACCCCCGATCCCAGCACCCTCAGCGAGGAGGAGAGGATGGACACCAGGCGCCCGGCGAAAGAGCTCCAGGACAGGAGCGAGGCCGAGCGCATCCTGGACCTCAACAGCATCTCTCCTCCCTTGAGGGACCACGTGCTTGAGGACTTCCAGGCCGGAGACGACCTCGCCCTCAGCCTTGGCGACAGGATCATCTCATCGGTGCGCATAGACCACGAGAGCCAGGCCCATCCGAGGAAGTACCAGATCCTCGTCGGACCTACAGGCTCGGGAAAGACCACGAGCCTTGCGAAGATCGCCTCGCTCTACCAGAGCGTGGGACGCAAGGTCGCCATCATCACACTGGACAGCTACAGGGTGGGGGCCTATGAGCAGGTCAAGGCCTTCGCGGACGCCTTCGACATGCCTGTCGAGCTCGTCAGCGACGAGGATGCCGTCCTCCTGGCGAAGGACCGCTTCTCGGACTATGACCTCGTCATGGTCGACACGATGGGCCTCTCGCCGGCCGATGTGCCCTTGAACCTCAAGCTGCGCGGCCTTGTCGGACTCTTCGCCCAACATGAGACGAACTGCCTGCTGACCTGTCCCGCGACGATGAAGACGGTCGACCTGATGAAGGTCTGGCGCAACTACAGCCAGTTCACGCGCATCACAAGCCTCGTGGCGACGAAGCTCGACGAGAGCGAGAGCATAGGAAGCTTCCTCAGCTTCGCCTATGAGGTCGACTTGCCGATCAGCTTCTGCACCAATGGCCAGGCGGTCCCCGCCGACCTGAGGAAGGCCTCGACCCTTGTGCTCATGGAGTATCTGACGGGCTTCGGCGTGAACATCCGTCCGATCATCGCTCAGTTGAGCTGAATGAGGCCCTGGTCGCTTGTGGGAATGTGGC
>JADIMU010000049.1 GCA_017694495.1 Candidatus Aphodenecus pullistercoris | reverse complement strand
AGCGAGCCGTAGCCCATGCTGTCTCCGTTCTCGACGTCGTCGACATCGACCCTGCCCTCTCCGCTGACAGTGCCGATGATCTCGAAGCTGCCGCTCTGCAGGTCGGCAAGGCTGTTGACCTCGACCTCCCTCACCGGGAAGTAGCCCATGGCTCCCATCCTCGTCTCCTCTACCGTCGACGAGCATGATGACAGCATCACAAGTGTCGCGGCCAGAAGCGCGACGAACACAATCTTCTTGCGCATAACTGTATTTCTCCTCAAGTATGATTGTTTTTCTCTAATCAGAAGCTGAATCCAAGACCGGTATAGGTGACGCTGGAGATGGCGAAACCAGTCGACGCTGCATTGTCATAGCTCATGGAGTCATCTATGCCGCCAAGTCCGAGGCTGAGCCTCTCACCGGCAAGCAGAGTGAAGCCGCCAAGCTGCCAGGCAAAGCCGACATCGCCATAGACACCAAACATCATGTTGGGATATCCGACCTCGATGCCTGCGTGCTCATAAAGGAAGAAGTCGCCGCCAAAAAGGAACTGGCGGAAGGAGGCGCCAAGCTGGAGGCCCATGTTGAACGAAGAAGTACTCTCGTAACTGTCATAGTTCCAGTCGTAGGCCTTCACCGACCCCAGCGACAGGCCGGCATGAATGCCGATCGTCCCAGACTGCCCACTCGTCTCCTCGGAAGCAGACCCTAAGCCATGGCCGAAGAGGCTTGCGCTGGAAGTGGCCTGGTACTCATGTGGTGTATAGTACTCAGGCGTATAGCGCTCAGGTCTCAGCGGGTCCGAAGAATGGAACAGTCCACTGAAGAGGTCACCGAAGCCACCGGAAGACCCACCTTCCGAGCCGGAGCCCCCGCCACCGAAGTAGCTGATCCAGTCGACATTGAAGTCCATTCCGGAGAATGTCGTTCCTGCGCGATAGCCGAAGTTGGCCATTATGTAGTTGTTGTCGGCAAAGACGAATGATGACGCCATGATCATGACGACAAGAGAGAACAACAGTATTTTTCGCATGATTCCCCTCCACACACTGTCATCAATTATGGCCATGGGAGAGAAAAGTTCAAGTCTCGCACAAGCTTCCTGTTTGGAAAAAAAATTCCAGAAGCTACGTATCATGCGATGGCTTCTGGAATTGTGTCTGTGGAAATTTCCACATGTTTTCGAGTCTGGAGGCCGTCGACCAGAGGGTGACGGCCTTTCGACTACTGTGTCACGACCACATCGTCGCCATTCATCTCCAGGCGCACGGGCTTCTCCGTGGTCAGGCTGCCGGAGAGCATGGCACGGGCCAGCGGGTTCTCGATCTCGTTCTGGACCGCCCTCCTGATCGGCCTTGCACCGAAGGTCGGATCGAAGCCGACGCGGGCGATGTGGAAGGCGACCTTGTCGTCCCACTCGAGGCTGAAGCCCCTCTTGGCCAGACGGTCGCGCAGGATGTCGAGCTGAAGCGTGACGATCTTCTCGACCTGGTCCCATCCGAGCGGATTGAAGATGACGATCTCGTCGATCCTGTTGATGAACTCCGGTTTGAAGGAAGCCTCGATGATGGACATTATCTTGTCCTTATCAACATTCCCCTTTCCCTCCAGGATCTCCTGGCTGCCGAGGTTGCTCGTCATGATGATGATCGTGTTCGTGAAGTCCACGACACGACCCTGGCCATCCGTCAGGCGGCCATCATCGAGGACCTGCAGCAGGACGTTGAAGACGTCGGGATGGGCCTTCTCGATCTCGTCGAAGAGGACGACCGAGTACGGCCTCCTCCTGACGACCTCGGTCAGCTGTCCACCCTGGTCGTAGCCGACGTATCCAGGAGGCGCTCCGATCAGACGCGATACGGAGTGCTTCTCCATGTACTCCGACATATCGATCCTCGTCAGGGCCTTCTCGTCATCGAAGAGGAAGGCGGCGAGCTTCTTGGCAAGCAAGGTCTTTCCGACACCGGTGGGACCTGCGAAGAGGAAGCTGCCCAGAGGCCTGTGCTCGTCGGCGATGCCCGTCTTGTTGCGCCTTATGGCGTTGGCGACAGCCGCGATGGCCTCGTCCTGGCCGATGACCTCCGCAGAGAGCGTCTTCTCGAGGTTCAGGTACTTCTCCATCTCGCTGGAGAGCATCTTCGCGACAGGCACACCGGTCCAGGAGGAGACGATGCGGGCGATGTCGTCCTCAGTGACCTCCTCCCTCAGCAGCCTGTGGTCGCCCTTCTGGATCTCCTTGAGGGCATCCTCCTTGGCCTTGATCTCCTTCTGCTTTCCGGGAATCAGGGCGTACTTGATCTCTGCTGCGCGGTTGAGGTTGCCCTCCCGCTCGCACATCTGCTGCTCGGCGGACAGGCGCTCGATCTCCCCCTTGAGCTCCTTGACGCCGGTGATGGCGTTCTTCTCGTTGGTCCACTGCAGATGCATGGCATCATGCTTGCCCTTGAGGTCGGCCAGCTCGTCCTCTATCTTGCCCAGCCTCTCCTTGCTCGCCTCGTCGCTCTCGCGGCTCAGGGCCTGCTTCTCGATCTGGAGCTGGAGCATCTTGCGGTCGATCTTGTCCAGCTCCTCAGGCTGGCTCTCGATCTCCATCTTCAGCTGGCTGGCAGCCTCGTCGACCAGGTCGATGGCCTTGTCGGGGAGGAAGCGGTTCGTGATGTACCTGTCCGACAGGGTCGCGGCGGCGACGAGGGCCTCGTCCTTGATCCTCACACCATGATGGACCTCATAACGTGGCTGGAGGCCGCGCAGGATGGCGATCGTGTCCTCGACGGTGGGCTCCTTCGTATAGACGGGCTGGAACCTCCTCTCGAGGGCCTTGTCGCTCTCGATGTACTTGCGGTACTCGTCGAGGGTCGTCGCGCCGATGGCGTGCAGCTCGCCGCGCGCCAGGGCCGGCTTGATCAGGTTGCTCGCATCGGTGCTGCCCTCCGCGGCGCCTGCGCCTACGATCGTATGGAGCTCATCGATGAAGAGGATGACCTCGCCATTGCTGCGCGCCACCTCGCTGATGACACCCTTGAGCCTCTCCTCGAACTCACCGCGGAACTTGGCGCCGGCCACGAGGGAGCCCATGTCGAGCGAGAGCAGCTTCTTGCTCTTGAGCGACTCGGGGACATCACCCTTGGCGATGCGCTGGGCCAGACCTTCGACGATGGCAGTCTTGCCGACGCCGGGCTCGCCGATCAGTACAGGGTTGTTCTTCGTCTTGCGGGACAGGACCTGCATTACACGGCGAATCTCCTCGTCACGACCGATGACGGGGTCCATCTTCCCTTCCCTGGCCAGGGCGGTCAGGTCCTTGCAGTACTTCTTCAGAGTCTGCATGGCCTGCTCAGGATCCTGGTTCGTGATCCTCTCGCTGCCGCGCACATCCTTGAGCGCCTTGAGTATGGCCTCCTTCGTGATGCCCATGTGGATGAGGACCTCGCGCTCAGGGCAGTCAATCTCCAGGATGGCCAGGAGGAAGTGCTCCGCGCTGAGGTAGTCGTCCTTCATGTCGGCACGGATCTTGTCGGCCTTGTTGAAGGCGTTGTATGCATTCTGGCTCAGCGAGCGCTGCACAGGGCCGTAGGCCTTGGGCAGAGAGTCGACGATGCGCCTCATCTCGGCCTCGAAGCTGGATGAGGAGACGCCGATCTTGTCGATCAGGGGGCGTATGATGCCCTCCTTCTGCGCCAGGAGCGCCACCATGATGTGCGCGATCTCAAGCTGGCTGTGGTTCTGCTCACCGGCGAAGGTGTTCGCAGTCTCCACAGCTTCCTGCATTTTTACTGTGAATTTGTTTATATCCATATAGTCCTCCAATGCTGGAGGCCTGCCCACGTTCCATAAGTTAGGAATGCGGGCGGTCAATCGTCAAGAAGTTTTTTTCACCCCTTGTGTATTCGGTATGCGTCCAGATAGGTGGCGACGAAGTCCTTCGAGTCCTCGGCGGAGAAGTTGCCCAGGAAGGCGATCTGGAAACAGAAGGCCTCGAGCAGAGTGAAGATGTGGTTCGAGACCTTGTCGATGTCGCAAGGCCGGATCTCTCCCCTCTTCAGGCCGGCGTTGAGCAGCCTCTTGAAGAGGATCGTGAGCTTGGCGGTGCGCTTGACGATGATCTGCGAGAAGTCGATGTTGTCCCTCTTGCTCTGGAGCATGACATCCATCAGGGACTGCAGGGCGGCCTCGTTGCGCACGGCCTCGTCGATGACGTCGTTGCATATCCACTCGATGCGCTGGATCGTATCTCCGCAGCTCTCGTCCCAGGCCACAGTCGCGTATCGGGTGAACATCCTGCCCGTGACAAGCTTGACGGCGTAGTAGAAGATCTCGTTCTTGTCCTTGAAATACTGGTAGATGGTCGGACGCGAGAGTCCGCACTGCTCGGCGATGAGGGAGAGGTTGCTGTCGCGGTAACCCTCCCTCGCGAAAACATCAAGGGCAGTCTTGAGGATCCTTACCTTGCGCTCCTCATGGTCGATCTTCTTAGGCATGTTGACAATTCTACCATCACATGTCTAAAAAGACAAGATTGCGCCATCTGTCCGAATGCTATTGGCCGAACCTCAGATCCTTGCACAGATGGGCGACCATGACCGCCTTGATCGTGTGCATGCGGTTCGCCGCCTCGTCGAAGACGACGCTGCGGGAGCTGCGGAAGACCTCGTCGGTGACCTCCATCTCGTCCAGGCCGAACTTCTCCTTGACCATCTGGGCCGTCGTCGTGTTGAGGTCATGGAAGCTGGGCAGACAGTGCTCGAAGATCGTCTCAGGTTTGCCGCTGGCCTCCATGAGCTGGCGGGTGACCTGGTACGGCTTCAGGAGTTCAATGCGCTCGGCCATCTTGTCCTCCTCACCCATCGAGCACCAGATGTCCGTATAGACGATGTCGGCTCCCTTGACGGCCTCCTGAACATCGCTTGTGATCGTCACAGTGCTGCCGCTCTTGTCGGCATAGGCCTTGCATGTGGCCACGAGGGAGGGGGCTGGGAAGAGGGACTCTGGAGAGGCGATGGAGAAGTCCATGCCGACCTTGGCCGCTCCGATGAAGAGGGCGTTGGCGACATTGTTGCGTCCGTCCCCAACGTAGCACAGCTTCATCTCGTCCAGCGGCTTGCCAAGGTGCTCGCGCGCCGTGAGGAAGTCGGCCAGGACCTGGGTTGGATGGTCGTCGTCCGTCAGGCCGTTGAAGACGGGCACACCGGAGTACTTGGCCAGATCCTCGACGACGGAATGGGCGAAGCCGCGGTACTCGATGCCGTCATACAGGCGGCCGAGGACCTTGGCCGTGTCCTCGAGGGACTCCTTCTTGCCCATCTGGCTGTTCGTCAGGAAGGTCACGCCGGCACCCTCGTCGAAGCAGGCGACCTCGAAGGAGCAGCGCGTCCTGGTGCTCGTCTTGTCGAAGATGAGCACGATGTTCTTTCCGGAGAGAAGCTTGCCCACGACAGCAGGGTCGCAAGGCTTGGACGCCTTCTTCTTCTTGAGTTCTGCGGCCAGGTCGATGAGGTAGAGGATCTCCTCCTTCGTATAGTCCTTCAGCGTGAGGAAGCTTCTTCCATAAAGATTCATTTCAGGCTCTCCTTTTTGCATATTTATGATTCAATGGTCCGATTCTATCGAATATTTATGCATTATTCAAGCGGCAAAGAAGCCTTGTCATCCTCCTCGGGAAGCTCGATCGACTCAAGCTTCTGACTGATCTTCGCGCTGCGGCTCGCGACGGCCTCGATCCGGCTGGCCGCGCTGCCGACGCTCTTGCCCGCAGCCTCGAGGTCGCCCAGGAAGTAGCCGAACTGCTTGCGCATCTGGCTGAAGAGCTTCCACACCTCGTGGCTGCGCTTCTCGACGGCAAGCGTCCTGAAGCCCATCTGGAGACTGTTGACCAGGGCGGCAAGCGTCGTCGGTCCCGCGATCGTCACGCGGTACTTCTGCTGCAGCTCCTCAGCGAAGCCTGGCATGGAGAGGATCTCCGCGTAGAGCGACTCTGTGGGCAGGAAGAGGATGGCGAAGTCCGTCGTCCGCGGGGGCGCGATGTACTTCTCGCTGACCGACTTCGCCTCCTGGGCCACCCGATTGCGCAATGCGTTCTGGTAGAGCCTGACGTTCTCGACATCGCCCTTCTCCTGGGCGCGGACATAGTTCTCATAGTCCTCGCGTGGGAACTTGGAGTCGATGGGAAGGTAGACATTGTCATCATCAGTCTTTCCGGGCAGGCAGATGGCGAACTCGACGACCTCTGGAGAGCGGGGACGCGGCTTGAAGTTGCGCACATACTGGTCCTTGGTGAGGATGTCGTCCAGAATGGCCTCGGCCTGGATCTCGCCCCAGACCCCGCGGCTCTTGACGTTGGTGAAGAGGCGCGAGAGGTCGCCCACGCTCTTGGCGAGGTTCTGCATCTCGCCAAGTCCCTTGTAGACGGCCTCAAGCTGCTTGAGGACCTGCTCGAAGGACTGGCTGAGCCTTGTCTCGAGCGTCTCCTTCAGCTGCTCGTCGACTGTGCGTCGCATGCGCTCCAGCTGTTCCGTGTTCTCCTTCCTGATGAGCTGCATGTTCCTCTCCACGCTCTCGGTCAAGCGGTCGATGCGCTGGAGGGAGGCCTCCATCTGGCGTGCATTGTCGCTGCGGATGCGCTCGATGGCGGCCCTCATGCCCTCCTGGCTCTGGGCACTCTTCAATTCCATGGCGTCGAAGCGCGACTCGATCGACTTGCGGAAGTCCGACAGCGCGGAGGCGACGAGCTGGCCAGAATCCTTCTCCCCTTCCCTGCGGCTGCGGGAACGCAGGGAGACTACAGCCAGAATGGCATTGACGACACAAAGTAGGGAAAGCGCACAAAGCAGAATCGTTGATAGGCTCATGAAGAAATATTAGCCCAAGTGGAGGGCTTGGAAAACACGGCACGGAGAGCGACAATCGGCGCATGACAAGCTACGTGAATCCAATCGTGCACATGGACCTCAGCGACCCTGACGTCATCAGGATGGGCGACGACTACTACATGATCACATCCTCCTTCACCTACCAGCCGGCGATCCCCATCCTCCACTCGAAGGACCTGGTCCACTGGAGGATCGTCAACCACGTCCTTGACAGCCTGCCTGGCGACAGATACCTCAGGCCATGCCATGGATCGGGAGCCTGGGCACCTTCGATCCGCGTCCATGAGGGGACGGTCCACGTCTTCATTCCCCTTGTGGACGAAGGCATCCTCGTTGCGAAGAGTGATGACATTCTGGGCCATTTCGAGACGAACATGCTCACCCATGAGGCCGGCTGGATCGACCCCTGTCCGTTGTGGGACGACGATGGAAGGACCTACATGGTCTTCGCCTTCGCACGCAGCCGCACAGGCCATGCCGACGCGATCGCCATCATCGAGACCGACAAGGACTTCACACATACCATTGGAGACTGGAGGGTCCTCCACAGTGGGCCCACCGCCGAGGGGCCGAAGGCCTACAGGCGTGGCCAGTGGCACTACATCCTCTTTCCCGAGGGCGGCGTCGCGACCGGCTGGCAGAGCGCCATCCGCTCACGCTCGCTCGACGGCCCTTGGGAATACAGGGTCCTGCTGAGACAGGGAGAGAGCACTGTCAACGGCCCCCACCAGGGAGCCCTCGTCGACACGGCAGGAGGAGATCTCTTCTTCCTCCACTTCCAGGATGTCGGAACCTTCGGCCGCATCCTCCATCTCCAGCCGGCACGCTGGCATGAAGACTGGCCAGTCATCGGAGAGGAAGGCCGACCTGTCAGAAGCGGGACGACTACACTGGAAGAGTGGCCATGCACGATACAGATGGACGACGACTTCACAGAGGCGGAGCTTGGTCTCCAATGGGCCTGGCAGGCGAAGCCGGACAAGGACTGGTACGCCCTCGGCGATGACGGTCTCAGGCTCTTCTGCCGCAGCGAAGGCGGTGACATCTGGAGTGCGGACAATGTCCTCAGCCAGTGGGCGAAGGGACCAAGGCTGGTGGCCACATCAGGAATCGGCCTCCACAGCGACAGGCCAGGCGACTGCATCTCGCTTGGTATGACTGGCCTCAAGGGAGGCTACCTCTCGCTTGAAGAAGGGCGCCTCTCGCTCTACGCACTCTGTGTGGGAGAGCATGACAGGCTTGTGGAAAGCGTGGACATCGAGGAAAAGGACATCGTCGTAAGGATGGAGGCGGACAAGGACAGCCTCGCCTTCTCCTACTCGAATGATGGGCAGAGCTTCACAAGCTTCTCCACCTGCCTGAGCCTGACGAAGGGGATGTGGACAGGAGCTCGCATCGCGCTCTGGGCGACGAACAGACAGGCACTGGAAGGCAGAGGCTTGGGAAAGGTCCACTACATCCACTTCAAATAAGCAGAACGCCCCGGCCGGAACCGGGGCGTTGGTTGAAGGGACCAGGTCTCAGTCGACCAGGATGACCTCTCCGTTGGGATAGTGCTCGGCGACGTAGTCGGATACGACGCTGCTCTTGAGGGCTTCGACGAGGGCCTGGATCTCAGGCTTGTCCTGGTCGCCGTCACGCACTGCGATGACGTTGACATAGGGGCTCTCTCCGCCCTCGATCAGGAGGCCGTCACGGGTAGCGATCAGACCGGCGGGGATGGCGTAGTTGCCGTTGATGATGGCGGCGTCGACGTCACCAATGACCCTGGGAAGGGAAGCAGCCTCGATCTCGGTGAACTCGTAGCCGTGGGGGTTGGAGGTGATGTCGGCAGGAATGGCCTCGACACCGGCGTCCTCGCTCAGCTCGATCAGACCGTTGTTGGCCAGCAGCAGGAGCGCCCTACCCTCATTGGTCGGGTCGTTGGGGATGGCGATGGTCGCACCATCGGGGATGGCATCGACGGAGTCGTACTTCGTCGAGTAGAGGGCCATCGGCTCGATGTGGATGCCACCGGCGGAGACGAGGTTGTAGCCATGCTCGTTGTTGTAGCTCTCCAGATAGGGCAGATGCTGGAAGTAGTTGGCCTCGATCTCACCGGCCTGGAGCGCCTCGTTCGGCATGACGTAGTCGGTGAACTCGACGATCTCGAGAGTGATGCCCTGCTCGGCAAGCTGGTCGACGATCAGGCTGAGCAGCGTTCCATGGGGCTCGGGGGAGGCTCCGACGCGCAGGACGATGTTTCCGTCAGCGCTGGTCTCGGCGGCTCCGCCAGCGAAGGCGGTGAAGGCGACAAGAGCGATGAGCAGTGTTGCGACTATCTTCTTCATTTGGTTTTCTCTCCTTTTATCGCATCGGCATACAATGATGCCGCTGTGTGCATTTCTGGTTTTCGTTTTCTGTTATGGATTGGGTTTGCGGAAAATGCCTTTCGGCGCGGAAGAATGGAATGTCATGCCCTTGCGGGCATCATCATCGAGGACATCATCATGCTGGTGAACTGGGCTTTGAGCGTCATTTCCTGATGTCCTCCTTTCTTCAAGATGGGCAAAGGATACAGGATTGCCCAATCCGATTTCAAGAGGGTTTATGCAATTTTTCCGATATTTATTCAGTCAAGATGAATATTAACTTGAAACAAAAGAAGATAAGCACCAATCAGAATGCAGCGATGCCACCGGAAAGGCCCGGTGGCATCGGCTTCCAAAGACTCGGATCTGGTCCTCAGCGGTGGCTCATCATGTGCTTGACGATCCTGTCGCCGGCCAGCTGTATCACTTCGACGATGACCAGGATGACGATGACGGCGGCCACGATGTAGCTCGGGCGGAAGCGCTGGTAGCCGTAGCGGATCGCCAGGTCGCCAAGTCCACCGCCTCCAATCGTTCCAGCCATGGCCGAATAGCCGATCAGGTTGATGATCGTCAGCGTGAGGCCGCTCATGAGGGAGGGCATGGCCTCGGGAATCAGGACCTTGTAGACGAGCTGCCAGTTGGTGCTGCCCATGGCCTTGGCCGCCTGCATGACGCCCGGGTCGACTTCCTTGAGGGCACTCTCGATGATCCTCGCGACGAAGGGAGCCGCAGCTATCGAGAGCGGGACTATGGCGGCCTTGGTGCCTATGCTCGTACCCACGATGATGCGCGAGAGGGGAATCAGGACGATCAGCAGGATGATGAATGGAAAGGAGCGGAGGATGTCGACGATGCGGCTGAGCACGTTGTTGAAGACGGGATGGGGCATGATGCCACCAGCCTCCTCCTTTCCCGTGATGTGCAAGAGGACACCCAAGGGCAGTCCCAGCACGAGGGAGAAGAGCGTCGAGAAGAAGACCATGATGAGGGTCTCGCCTGTGGCCTCCATGACCTGGCTTATAAGCTGTGCATCCATATCACACCTCCCCTTCCACGCTGACGCCGTGCTTCCTCAGCATCTCGACGGCGGCGCGCACATGCTGTTCGTCCGGACCGATGTCCAGGACCATGATGCCCATCTCCTCGCCACCGACATGCTGGACGCCGGCTGCCCTGATGTTGAAGGTGGCACCGGTCTCGTAGGCGACGTTGCTTATGATGGGCTCGTCCGTCGTGCCGCCGCGGAAGCGGAGCGTGAAGCGTCCCTCCTCCTTCGACCAGCGTACGATGGAGTCCTTGACGTTCGTCAGGTTGCTCAGGAAGTCCTTGGTCACCTCGCTCTTCGGGTTGGCGAAGATGTCGGACACGAGTCCCTCCTCCACGATGCGGCCACCATCGAGGACGGCCACGCGCTCACATGCGTCGCGCACGACCTCCATCTGGTGCGTGATCATGACGACCGTCAGGCTCATCTTGGCCTGGAGCTCCTTGATCAGGGAGAGGATGGAACGGGTCGTCTGGGGGTCGAGGGCACTCGTCGCCTCGTCGCAGAAGAGGATGTCGGGCTTGCAAGCCAGGGCGCGGGCGATGGCCACACGCTGCTTCTGACCTCCGGAGAGCGTCGAGATCGGCGCATCTCCACGACCGGCGAGGCCCACGAGGTCCAGCAGCTCAGCCACCCTCCTCTTGATGTAGGCCTTGTCCATCTTGCAGATCTCCATCGGGTATGCGATGTTGCCTGCGGCGTCACGGCTGGAGAAGAGGTTGAAGTTCTGGAAGATCATGCCGATGTGGCGCCTCTCCTCGATGAGGGCCTTGCCCTCAAGGTCGTCGACGCGCTTGTCGTCATAGTAGACTTCTCCCGCATCGGGCCGCTCGAGCATGCTGACAAGGCGCACCAGAGTGCTCTTGCCGGCGCCGCTGCGCCCGATTATCCCATAGATGGTGTTCGACGGAATCTCGAGGGAGACGTCCTGCACGGCATGAAGGCTCCCATAGTCCCGTTTCAGATTGACCAGTTTGATGTGCATTCTACTTCAGCTTCCTGTGTAGGGGACAAATCCCCCTTTCAAGCCTTTGTAGCATGTCACAACAATCCTATTCTATGCAAGCGCTTCCCGATGGGAAAAGGAAGGTCTACCTGGCATGCACAGGAATCCAGATCTCGCTGTGGAAGTCGGCCGCGCTGCAGTCGGTGCTCAGGTTGCGCAGGATCTCGGGTCCTCCTGTGAGGCTGAAGCCGCACTCCGCCAGCCACTTTCCATAGATGTCGGCCCAGGTCTGCTGCAAGGCCTCCGGATAGGGGCCAATGGCTGTGAAGACGGCCCACTGGAGTGAGGGCACTTCAAGGCAGGCGAAACCTTCCTGCGGGCGGCTTGAGGCGACGCCCAGGAACTGGTCGAGCATGCTGCCCTCCCTCGTCCTGTCCTCGAAGTTGGCAGATACGTTCAGGATGCCCTCAGGGCTTCTGTCGTTGATGCTCTTGAGATGGGCGGCCACAGCCGGAGTCATCTTTCCGACAAGCTCGTCCAGCTGATGGTTCTCCCCCTCGAACTGCAAGCTTATGCGCTTCGAGAAGCCCACGATCCAGAAGCGGCGGTCCAGAGTCTCAAGTCGCCAGTCCACAATCAACCTCCTCGAAGACGCCTTTGTCACGGTTCTTGCGCACATGGTCGGCGTCGAAGATCCTGCCACCCATCGCGATGTATACGCCACTGTCAAGCAGCTGGACTGAAGCCAGGGCACAGCCGAGGTTGAAGACGGCGTCCGAGTTCTCGAGGGAATATGGAATCATGGCGCCGGTGAGGACGAAGACATGCTCATCGTCCGCCTGGCGCGTCGCCTTGAGCAGACGGCCCGTCTCGACCATGGTGTCGGTTCCGTGGACGATGACGACACGCTTCTCGATGCAGCTCAGGGCGTCGGCGACGATCATGCGGCGCTGGTCCTCCGTCATGACCAGGCTGTCGACGGCCAGAAGGCTGTCCAGATGGACGGGAAGCGTCACCCTCGCCTGCTGGAGGATTCGCGGCAGCTGGGACTCGCGGAAGGTCAGTTCGCCCTTGATTGCGTCATAGAGCTTGTCGAAGGTTCCACCTGTCGTGATTATCCTCAGCCTTTCCTCAGTCATCCATGACCTCCTTGAGCAGGGCGGCACAGCCCTGCTCCACATCCTTCATCGTCGCCTCGAAGTCTCCCGTGTACCAGGGATCGGCGACATCACGCTCGAGGAGCATGCGGCACTTGTCCATCGAAGGCAGGATGCGCTCCAGGCGCTTCATGTTCGACCTGTCCATCGCGACGATGAGGTCGAAGTCGTAGTAGTCCTCAATCTCTATCCTTCTGGCACGCTTGCCGCGGCACGAGATGCCATGCTCGGCTAGGATCTGGCGTGCCGGAGGATAGACAGGATTGCCTATCTCCTCGCTGGAGACGGCTGCGGACTCGATGTGGAAACGTCCGCCCAGATGGGCCTTGTCCACAAGATCCTGCATGACGAACTGAGCCATGGGCGAGCGGCAGATGTTGCCGTGGCACACGAAGAGGATGCTTGTCACTCCAGCCTCCTTGTACGGGTCATCAGGAGGGCTCCGACGAGGTCGGCAAGGGCCCAGCCGATGGGAACGCTGATCCAGATCATCTGGTAGCCCAGACTTGGCGCCAGGGCATATGAGAGTGCGACTCTGGTACCCAGTGAGAAGAGCGTGAGGATGAGGGAGATGGAAGGCTTTCCAATGGCGCGGAAGTGGCCGTAGAGGAGGAAGAGGATGGCGATGCCTATGTAGAAGCTTCCTTCCAGTCGGAGGTAGCCGACGCCGATGTCCATGATTCCAGCCTCGCTCGAGTCGAGGAAGAGGCTGAAGAGGGGCCGGGCGAAGATGTTGACCAAGGCGCTCAGGACCAGGGCGAAGAGGCATGTGACGGCAAGGGCGCCACGGGTGCCGCGCCGGATGCGTCCACTCTCCCCCGCTCCCCTGTTCTGGGAGACGAAGACGGAGTACGCGTTGCCGAAGTCCTGGACTGGCAGGTAGGCGAAGGAGTCGATCTTGACGCCTGCCGCGAAGGCGGCCATGACTTCGATGCCGAAGGAGTTGACCAGGCCCTGGACCATGAGGATGCCGAAGTTCATCACGGACTGCTGGAGGCAGGTGATGAAAGAGTATCTGACGACGTCGGATGCGGCACTACGGCTGACCCTCAGCTCCTGGCGCGTCGGCCAGAGGTGGCGGTAGCGTACCGCTGTGTGGACGAGCAGCAGTACGGCCGAGACGTACTGGCTGATGACTGTCGCGATTGCGGCGCCCTCGACGCCCTGGTCCAGGACGAGGACATAGAAGAGGTCAAGAAAGATGTTGAGGACGACAGAGATGGCATAGTAGACCAGGGGGACCCTGCTCTCTCCGATGCTGCGGAGGACTGCAGACAGGAAGTTCGAGATGAAGGTCGCAGGCAGGCCCAGATAGATGATGAAGAGGTAGCTTGCGAGCATGTCCTCGATCTCGCCCGGCGTGTTCAGCAATCGGACGATGGGCCGGTTCCAGATGAGGCATGCGAGCATGAGGACGGCGCTCGTGAGTGCGATGATGAGGCCTGATGCCGTGAAGGTCAGGCGGAAGCGCTTCAGGTCCCCCTTGCCGTAGTAGAGGCTGAAGAGCGCCATCGAGCCGAGGCACAGTCCTATGATCACGCTCGTGACGAAGGTCATGAGGCTGTAGGCGGAGCCGACGGCCGCAAGGGCGTCGGAGCCGACGAAGCGGCCTACGATTGCGCTGTCCGTGATGTTGTACAGCTGCTGGAGCAGGTTTCCCAGCGTCAGGGGCAACGTGAAGAGGAGCATCGAGCGGATGATCGGACCCCGTGTCAGGTTGACGGCCATCAGCAGAAGTACTCCCTGGTCTCGATGCATTTGGCCATAAGATTCTCGATATGGTCCTGGATGTGCTCCTTGAGGATGGCGGCAAGCCCATCATAGCGTCTCTCCGCAATCAGGGAGGCGATGACCTTGTGCTCGGCGACGATGCGCTCATAGTCCTGTTCCCTCTCGTAGTCGAGGATCTTCAGGCGGGTGTAGTCGATGGAGGAGCACAGCTGGTTCCAGATGCGCATCTTGTCCACTGCCTTGTACCAGATGCCGTGGTAGGCCTTGTCCAGCTCATGGAAGGTCAGGGCGTCGACTGGCTTGTCGCTGATGACGATCTCCTGCTTGCGGATCGAATGCTCGACGTCCTCCAGCTGCATCAGCCCTCCCCCTTTGATGAAGTCCATCAGGACACGCTCCTCGATGGCGACGCGGCCGTAGAGGAACTGGCGGACCTTGTCTGCGTCGATCAGGGCGACGCGGGTCGTCTGGTATGGGGTCACGTCGATATAGCCCTCGTCCGCGAGGCGGTTGAGCGCGCTCTTGGCCGGTGTGCGTGATGTGTTGTAGCGCTCGCACACGTCAGCCTCGCAGAAGGCGCGCCCCGGCTCAAGCTCGAGGGAGAGGATGCGCTTCTTGATGTCGTTGTATATCTGCGTCGGGAGGTCCCTGCCCTCACTGTTTCTAGCCATGAGTCAATGCTAACGCGCTTGGAACATTATTGGAAGTGGGCGCGTGGCGAAGAGCCCATCGCCCCTTCTGATGGTGGTTTCCGCCGCAAGACCACGCGTGCATGCTCGCATGGTCTCAAAGCGGGCAATCATGGGTCATCGCCCATCTGAGTGTATCATTCAGTCTCTTCTGATAGCCCTTGGCATCAGAGCCTTTCAGCCAGTAGAGGATGTCCGAATCGATCCTGACTGTGACAGGCTTCTTTACAGGTTTCCAATTCCTGAAATGCCCCTTGGAGAAATCCGTAATCTCAGGGATATCGGACAAATCGATTTTCTCTCTAAGCTCCTCAATCCTCTCAGGAGTAAACTTGCTTGCACCAGTTTTCATATTTGCGTTGCTCCTCCTTCGTTGAAACTCTAGCGGATATTATCCTCGTCCTTCCGCGGTCTACATAGCTCGAAACCAGAACTACAACACCATCGATCTTTGCTGTTCCGAAATATCTGGTTTCATCTTCATCTGAATGGCTTTCATCGTATTGCTCCCAAAATAAGGGATCATCGAACATCGGAAGAATCTCCTCGAAGGAAATCCCATGCTTGCTGATGTTCGCCTTGTTCTTGTCCTCATCCCATTCAAAGTTTCCTTTGATGACCGTCTTACCCATATGTTCCTCACATGTACATTATAGATTGTACGTACAGATATCACAATACAAGAATGCACATGAGCAGTGAGGACATTTGGAAGAGTGTACGTACATGGATGGATGGCTGAAAAGCAGCTCTCCCGAGTTCCCCCTCAACCAATGATCAGAAGCGGATTTTGAGGACAATCTGTAGGAAGCTGACAGCTTGGCTATGTCCTTCGATTGGAATTGGAACAGCACTACATCCACAAGGAAAAGAAAAAGTCCGGCAGCGACCTACTCTCCCGCACACGAAGTGCAGTACCATCGGCGAGGAAGCGTTTCACGGTCGTGTTCGGGATGGGAACGTGTGGGAGCCGCTTCTCTATGGCCACCGGACCAATCATGTCGAGCCCCTCTGTGAGGACCTCGTATGATCGTCTCATCTTGCGATGAGCAAGTAAACATAAAAAAACCTGGCAGCGACCTACTCTCCCGCACACGGAGTGCAGTACCATCGGCGAGGAGGCGTTTCACGGTCGTGTTCGGGATGGGAACGTGTGGGAGCCGCCTCTCTATGGCCACCAGGAAAGCCATCGTGTGCGATGCTTGCGAGCAATGCACGGATGGCAGTGTCTCGGAATTGAAACAACAATATGGTCAAGCCTCACGGCTTATTAGTACCGGTAGGCTGAACACGTCGCCGTGCTTATACCTCCGGCCTATCGAACAGATGGTCTGTCTGTTTCCTTCAGGACCCTCGAGGGGTCGGGGATGTCTCATCTTGAGGAGGGCTTCCCGCTTAGATGCTTTCAGCGGTTATCCCTTCCGCACGTGGCTACCCGGCAGTTGCCCCTGGCGGGACAGCCGGTACACCAGAGGTGCGTCCACTTCGGTCCTCTCGTACTAAAAGCAGGACCCCTCAGGCATCCACCGGATGCAGCAGATAGGGACCGAACTGTCTCACGACGCTCTGAACCCAGCTCGCGTACCGCTTTAATTGGCGAACAGCCAAACCCTTGGGACC
>JADIMU010000048.1 GCA_017694495.1 Candidatus Aphodenecus pullistercoris | reverse complement strand
TCTAGGGCTCCCGAAGGAGCCTTGCCGCTCGACTTGCATGCTTAAAACGCGCCGCCAGCGTTCGTTCTGAGCCAGGATCAAACTCTCCGTGATCGATTCCGCCGGCCGAAGCCGGCAGTTGCTAATCTCTTTGATGTTCTTTCCTGTCCACTCAATCCCGAACCGGCTGATCCTTTACAATCCACCGTTCGTAAATCTCATTGACAGAAGCCTCAAGCTTCTCTCTCTTTTCCTTCGCTCATCATTCCAAAGAACCCGCCCCATCTCTGGAGCGCTTTGCCAACTTAGCACCTTTCGCTTCAGCCTGTCAACAGGCTTCGAGCTGTTTTCCTTCAGATTTCTCATCCAGCCGGCGCTTTGTCGCTGACAGTCGAGGACAATAGCACCTTGAGGAAAAATATGGAAGTGGGTTTTTGAATTTCTTTGAAAAATTTGTATGCAAGTACCCTTGAATGGATTGACAATTCCTTGGCCCGGGAGTAAAAAGCCGCACTATGGAAAAGAACATGACGGAGGGCTCCCCCTTCAAGCTGCTTATCGCATTCTCCCTGCCCCTCTTCCTGGGCAACCTCTTCCAGCAGGTCTACTCCATGGTCGACACCGTCGTCGTCGGCCGCTTCGTGGGCGTCGACGCGCTGGCCGCACTCGGGGCCATAGGCGGCTTCAGCTTCATGGTCGTCGGCTTCGCCCAAGGACTGGGCAGCGGCTTCGCAGTCCTCGTCAGCCAGTACTACGGAGCCGGCAACAGCGAGCGCATGAGGAAGGCCTACGCCATGGGCGTCGTCGCCTCGCTCGCAGTCGGCGTCATGATCTCCCTGGCCTTCTTCCTCTTCTCCATGCCGCTGCTCGAGGCCGTCAGGACACCGGCGAACATCATCACGATGGCCAACGAGTACATTTCAATCATATATATAGGACTCCTGGCGAGCATCTACTACAACCTCTTCTCATCCATACTCAGGGCTGTGGGCGACAGCCGCTCACCCCTGCTCTTCCTTCTGATAAGCTCGCTGCTGAACGTCGTGCTCGACCTCTTCTTCGTCCTCGTCATCCCCCTCGCATGCGCAGGCGTCGCGATCGCGACGGTGCTCAGTCAGGCGATCAGCGCGGCTGTCAGCTACTTCTACATCAAGAAGCGCTTTCCCGCCTTCCGCTTCCGCAAGGGCGACTTCAAGCTCGACTGGGACATGATCCGCCGCCTGCTGAGGATAGGCATCCCCGGCGCCGTCCAGTTCAGCGTATGCGCCATCGGCGTCATCATCGTCCAGATCGCGATCAACGACTTCGGCAGCGACATCGTCGCCGCCTACTCCATCGGCACGAAGATCGAGACGATCATGAGCCAGATGTTCACCGCCCTTGGCATGGCGATAAGCACCTATGCCGGCCAGAACCTCGGAGCGGGCGCCTACGACAGGATCAGGAAGGGCTTCCTCTCCTGCTTCATCCTGATCGTCATCTGGTCCATCGTCTCCTACTTCCTCAGCTTCTTCATAACAGAGCCCCTCGCCTATCTCTTCATAGACAGCTCGATGGGAGGACAGAGTGTCATCGACAACGCCATCATCTACGTCGATACGGTCATAGTCTTCTTCATCCCGCTGGGCATGATCTTCCTCTTCCGCACCGGCTGCCAGGGGCTGGGCAGCGGAGCCATTCCGATGATCAGCTCGATCACCGAGCTCGTCGCGAGGGCCATAGCCGCCTTCACCCTGCCCATCTGGTTCGGCTACCTGGGCGTGTGCTACGCCAGTCCCGTGGCCTGGGTGTGCGCCGCGATCATCCTTCCCTTCTGCTACCTGGTCCAGATGAAGGGAATAAAGAGACGCCTGCGGATCGGATGTTGACAGGGGGTGCGGCAATTTGTTAAATTGACGCCCGTTACCTCGGGCCGCTAGCTCAGCCGGTAGAGCAACGCCCTTTTAAGGCGTGGGTCACTGGTTCGAACCCAGTGCGGCTCACTGATCTGTCTCCTTCGTCTAGTGGTTAGGACACCGGGTTTTCATCCCGACAACAGGGGTTCAATTCCCCTAGGAGATGTGGCTCCCCTCGCAGGGGAGTCTTTTTTTGCCCTGCCTTTCACAGTGATTTTTCTTGACACTTCCAGTCACTTTCGTAAGAATAAGGCCCATGAATCAGGAATACATCCAAATTCATGAGGCCATGAAGGCCTACTTCGAATCCGGAGCCACGTTGGACGTGGCCAAGCGCAAGGCGACGCTCAGGAAGCTGAAGGCGACGCTGAAGGAATGGGAGCCCAGGCTGATGGAAGCCATCATGCTCGACCTTGGCAAGAGCCGCTTCGAGGCCTATGAGACGGAGATCGGCATCGTCCAGGCCGAGATCAGCCACACCCTGAAGCACCTCTCACGCTGGGCGAAGGCGAAGAGGGTCTCCACTCCCCTCGCACACTTCCCCTCCTCCAGCCGCATCCTCAAGCAGCCCAAGGGCCTCGTACTTGTGATGAGCCCCTGGAACTATCCGATCCAGCTGGCACTCGTACCTCTGGCCGCGGCCATCAGCGCTGGCTGCTGCGTCCTCCTCAAGCCCTCGCGCTACAGCGTCAATGTGAGCCGCGTCCTGTGCGAGATGTTCGACTCCTCCTTCGACAGCCGCCTCATCAAGGTCGTAGAGGGAGGCCACCAGGCCAACAGCGAACTGCTCGAGCTGAGGTGGGACCACATCTTCTTCACGGGAAGCCCCAATGTGGGCAAGGTGGTCATGGAGGCGGCAAGCCGCCATCTGACGCCCGTCACCCTGGAGCTGGGAGGCAAGAGCCCCGTCATCATTGACGGCAGCATGGACATGGCCCTCGCGGCCAGGCGCCTGGCCTGGGGCAAGTTCCTCAACGCCGGCCAGACCTGCGTCGCACCCGACTACCTCCTCATCGACGAGAGGTGCAAGGAAGAGTTCAAGAAGGAGTTCGAGAAGGCGACGAGGAAGATGTACCCCGGTCTTCTCGAGAGCCCGGACCTGGGCCGGATCATCAACGAGAAGCACTTCAACAGGCTCAAGGGCCTTCTTGAAGGACAGCGCGTCGTCTTCGGCGGCCAGTGCGACGACAAGAGTCTGAGGATCGCGCCCACCCTCCTGGAGGACACGGATCCCGACAGTCCCATCATGCAGGAGGAGATCTTCGGTCCCATCCTGCCCATGCTGACCTACAGATCATTCGACGAGGCCCTCAGCTTCATCCGTGGCCGCGAGAAGCCCCTCGCCCTCTACATCTTCAGCAAGGACAGAAGGCACATCAACGCCGTCCAGCAGACTCTGACCTATGGCGGAGGCTGCGTCAACGACACTGTCGTCCACCTCTCCAACCCCTCGATGCCCTTCGGCGGCGTCGGCTCATCAGGCATGGGCAGCTACCATGCCAAACAGGGCTTCGACACCTTCACCCATGAAAAGAGCGTGCTGAGGAAAGCCTTGTGGCTCGACATTCCTGTGCGCTATGCTCCATATGACGACAGGCTCACGCGCCTGTTGAGACTTCTTCTCAGATAGGAAAAGGAGAAAAGAGTCAATGACCTGCAGCACGAGGCTGCAGGCATGAGGAGGAGACTCCGAATGCCTGACGTTGACTAGCCCCAGTGATGAGGCTCAGGCCTCTGAACTACGTTGGTCGGGAATATATAGGCACCAGTGGATGTGGCTCTAGTCCACTGCTTCTGCGGTGCAT
>JADIMU010000047.1 GCA_017694495.1 Candidatus Aphodenecus pullistercoris | reverse complement strand
GCATTGCTGAGTATCGAAGGATGGCCTCCATGTGGGAACATATGGATCGAGGCTTTGCCCATCATCTTCTTCATCTCCCCATATTCCTCTTTCATGTCGCTCCGGCACATCAGGTCCTCGACAGACCCCGTCAGAAGAACAGGACAGTCCAATGCAGATGGAGGGGACACAAACAAAGAATCTCCTCTATCGGCACACTCAATAAGAGCTTTCGTATCTTTCTGGACAATGTCCTGCCTATCAGGGCCAAGACACCATTCATAGAAGCCTCCTGCATCCTCATCTTTCATTGCGCCTTCTCTTTCCTTTATCAGGTTTGAAGAGAAACTGCTGTTCAATGTACGGCCGTCGAAAGAATCGGCAATCAGGGACGACACACTACCTTTCATCATCATTGCCGCATTCATCACCACCCAGACACCGCCGCTTGGCCTATGAGAGAGACTTCATCAAGTTCCAGATGCTGAGCAAGACAGTCAACCTGCCTTGCCTCGTCGATCCAGATGTCGGATGGAAATGATGCAGTCCTGTCGGACCTGCCACAGCCGAGGAAGTCGATAAGGATGCAATGCAGATCTTCTTCATAAAGAGGCATGAGCAGAGAGAACATCCTCGATGAGGAGGTGTTGCCATGACAAAAGATCACAGGATGTCCTTTACCATGTATATCCTTCTGTTGTCGTAACTGAAACAAGGCACGATGCTTCCCTCCTATCCCTGCGTCTCGATGTATTGCCTGAGCTTCTCTTCACTCACATCGCCAACACTTGAGCAGAAGTATCCCCTTGTCCACAGCAGATGCTCCTTCCAGAAGAACCTCTGCAGATAGTCATGATGAAGCTGCCACATGTCGTAGGTGGATATCTGCTTGAGGGAATGGACTATTCTGGTGACGCTGTCGAAAGGTGTTGCCGAGATGAAGAGATGCACATGGTCATTGTCCGTCTCGACAAGGAGAATCCGCCATTTGTCCTGCATTTGCTCAGCCCTGTGGAATGATGCGATGAGGTCATCATGTATCGGTTCCAGGAGCTTTCTCCTGAACTTCACCGAAAAGATGATGTGATAGCTTATGCGGAACTTGGCATGATTGAAACTCTTGAACCTGCTCATAGTATTTTTCTGCTTAAGAATTGGATTTTGTCTTCAAATATGATACTATATGGTCATGGACCACACAAGCACTGGAAGGAGTGACAAGAACAGGCGGATAGCCGATTCCATGAGGGCTACCTATGCAAAGAGGGAGGGACAGGTGTGCCGTGTATTCCAGTGCAAGATACAGAGGAACAAGCTCACTGCAGGACAGAAGGAAGAGCTGAAGATGCTCTTCGTGGAAGGCAAGTGGTGCTACAATGCCATACTCAATTCCGGCGAGTCGTCCTCCATCTCTGATTATGACACGAAATCAAAGACCGTTGTCCACAAGGACAAGGATGGCAACGACATCGAATGTGAGTATGCCTATCTTCCCCAGTCATTGAGACAGACGATACACGCCCAGATAAGGAACTCCATAAGGGTGCTTACCGCAAGGAAGAAGAAAGGCTTGAAGGTCGGTTCCCTGAAATACATCAGCGAGCTGAGATCCCTCGACTTCAAACAGTTCGGCGTGACACACAAGATTCCACGCATGAACCGGATAAAGCTCCAGGGAATCAAAGGACTGCTCAAAGTGAACGGAATGGACCAGTTCTATGGCAATCCAGATTATGAGATTGCCAATGTCAAGCTTCTCAACAGGCCTGATGGCTACTACATGGCTGTCACCTGCTGGATTGACAAGGACAAGGTCGAATCAAAACGCAAGAACAACAAGGTCATCGGTGTCGATTTCGGCATTGAGACCGACTTCACCACATCGGAAGGAGAGAAGATACATGCATCGGTGCAAGAAAGTGAGCGGCTCAAAAGGCTTCAGAGGAAACTTGCCCGGCAGATGAAAGGCTCAAGGCGTCATGCACGTACTCTCCATCTGATAAGGGTTGAATACCAGAAGATGACAAACTGCAAGGATGACCTTGCGAACAAGATCGTTGCAGGACTTGTAGAGAACAGGACAGTGGTCATCCAGGATGAGATGCTCACACACTGGCATAAGGGATGGTTTGCAGGACATGTCCAGCATTCAGTCCTTGGCAGGGTCAAGAGCGATCTCATGAGGAGGGATGATGTCGTCGTCCTCAACAAGGCAGTGCCGAGCACAAGATTCTGTCCCCATTGCGGGAAGTTGAACAGCCTTTCCCTGAGTGACAGGATTTATCATTGCGACTGTGGCGCTGATGACATGGACAGGGATGTCCATGCTGCCCGCAACATGATCTGGTTCTATGAAAACAATGTAGGTGTGGGACGCACCGAAACAAGCGCACCTGAGATCCGAAGAGCAATTGAAAAGGCCTTCATGAAAGGCAATCTCGATTGTCATGGACCGTTGAAGGGCGAAGCTTCCACCTTTTAAGGTGGTGGTAGTTCACTCTAGCCTATACTCTCCCAAGTCATGTCATCAGCATCATTGCCGCCATCTTGGCCAAAAGCCACGTCCTTCCAGTATGGAGGGATATGGAAATCGAAGAAACTGTAGACAGGACGGCCAGGGCGGTCTTCTCAATCAGCTATCTCAGGCCCTTCCAGAGGCTCGTCATCATGAACATCGTCGAGGGCCATAGGAGGCCAAACCTCCTGACGATACTTCCAACAGGCGCAGGCAAGAGCCTGTGCTTCATGATGCCAGCAGTGCTGCTTGATGGAGTGACGATCATCATCTACCCATTGCTGTCGCTGATGCACGACCAGCTGCGCAGGTTCGAGAAGCTTGGCATCCCTGCATGCATCCTCAAAGGAGGTATGGACCGTGACGAAAAGGAAAGAATCTACCAACTCCTCCAGAGTAAGGAATGCAAGGTCCTGATAACCAACGTCGAGATGATGTGTCAGAAGTCTGTCAGGTCACGCCTTGCAAAGCTCGACATCGCCCTCCTCGTCCTCGATGAGGCCCATACTGTGATCAGCTGGGGATCGAGCTTCCGCCCGGCCTACAGGCAGTTGGGCCTCATCGCGCGGGAACTTGCGCCAAGGCGCATCCTCGCCTTCACTGCCACGAGCGACGACGAGATCACAGGCAAGCTGAAGGATGAGATTCTTGGAGGGGATGCCCTTGTGATCCATGGGGGCCTCGACAGACCGAACATCATCTACCACAGAATCGAGACGGTCTTTCCTGTTCTGGACATCATAGCTCTGCTGAAGAGTGAGGAAAGCCGCCCTGCCATCATCTTCTGTCAGTCCAGGGACCTCACGGAAAGCCTGAGCCACCAGCTTTCCCCTTACTTTCCCTGCCACCACTACCACGCAGGCCTCGACAAGGACATCAGGATCCAGAGGGAGAAGGACTTCAAGGATGACCACAGCGGCGTCATGTGCGCGACTTGCGCCTACGGAATGGGAGTCGACAAAGGGGATATACGCACAGTCATCCACTACAACCTGCCCAAGAGCGCCGCCGACTACCTACAGGAATCGGGAAGAGGAGGACGTGACGGACGTATCTGCCACGCCTATGCCTTCCTCGGCAACAGCTGGTACGAGACGAGGCTCGAGGATCTGTTCAGCGCTCCAGGATGCATCCGCCGCCATCTCGTCGCCGCCATGGGACAGCCGATGGATGGAGAATGCGCCGGCTGTGACGGCTGCGACAAAGTCCACAGAGCCCCAGAAGGCCTTGTCCAGGTGAGGAAGGCCATGCGCATTCCCTACCTGCGCAAGGAGGCTCAGGTCATCAGGAAACTGAGCCACATGAAGGGCTTCGAGGCGCTCACGACGAAGCAGATCGCCCGTGGACTCGACAAGCTTGTCGAGAAAGGCCTCGTGAAGCGGCGCTTCTCCCGCCTCAGATGGATCGGTAGACCAGCTGAATAAGATTGTCCAGAGGCATCCGCCATGCTAGAATCGAAGGCAAAAACTCAAGGAGACAGCACGTGAAGGATATAAGCAATCTCTACAGGGACCTCTACGGGGACCGCTACGACAAAGCCGACATGGACAAGCGCTTCGAAGCCCTCCTCAAGAGGCATGAAGAGCTTTTCAAGATGAAGGAAGAGGACACCATGCTCTTCAGCACCGCAGGACGCACAGAACTTGCCGGCAACCATACGGACCACAACCTCGGAATGGTCATCGCTGGTACGATCAACCTCGACACGATCGCCGCCGTCAGCCGCAGGGATGACAGCAAGGTCATCGTCAACAGCGAGGGCTTTCCTGAAGTCGTGGTCGACATCAACGACCTTGAGGTGAAGGAAGAGGAGAAGAACACGACCCACGCACTGCTGCGCGGCATCGCGAAGGCATTCAAGGCCCGCGGACTCAAGATCGGAGGCTGGCAGGCCAATACTACGACCCGTGTCCTCAAGGGTTCCGGACTCTCCTCATCCGCCGCCATTGAGGTCCTGTGCGCCGAGATCTTCAACAACCTCTTCAACGACGACACGCTCGAGCCTGTCGAGCTTGCGAAGATCAGCCAGTATGCAGAGAACGTCTACTTCGGCAAGCCCAGCGGCCTGATGGACCAGATCGGCTGCGCCCAGGGTGGCGTCGTCGGCATCGACTTCGCCGACAAGGAGAATCCGGTCCTCACTCCGATTGCTGTCGACTTCGAGAAGTATGGCTATGACCTGGTCATCGTCGACACCAAGGGCAACCATGCCGACCTGACCGGCGAGTACGCCGCAGTGCCCCAGGAGATGAAGCAGGTCGCTTCCTTCTTCGGAGCCTCCTGCCTCAGGGAAGTCGACTACGAGACCTTCTACGAGAAGCTTCCCGAAGTCAGGGCCGCAGTCGGAAACGACAGGGCCATCCTGCGCGCCATCCACTTCTTCAACGAGAACTTCCGCGTCGAGGACATGCTCGAATGCCTGAAGGAGGACGACATCGAGGGCTACCTCTTCTACGTCACGGAGAGCGGAAACTCATCCTTCAAGTACCTGCAGAACGTCTACCCTGCGATCGACGTGAAGAACCAGGGACTCTCGCTTGCTCTCTCGCTGACCGAGGACTTCCTCGAGGGCGAAGGCGCATGCCGCGTCCACGGAGGTGGTTTCGCCGGTACGATCCAGGCATACATCCCCAAGGCGCTGACGGATGACTACATCGAGTTCATGGACTCCGTCTTCGGTGAGGGTGCGACGACAGTCCTTGCCATCAGGAAGAAGCCGACCTGCCGCCTCATCTGAGGATTCAAGGAAGGACGAAGAAGGCTCCCGAAGCGCCACGGCAAGGGAGCCTTCCCTATTTTCCATCACTGCCATGCTGCGTAAAACAGCAAGGGCATTTGCACGATGGCTTGAAAAGAGTTGCCCAGCATTCCAACAAGGACATGCTGGGCAGGCGAATCAGAACCTCCAGCCGACCTTCAGGCCAAGACCAAACTTGTCGAGCATGGTGGTGAGGGTGGCTGTAAGCCCCTTGTAGGCGACGCTCAAACCAAGCTCGCTGTTTCCAAGCGAAGCGCCGAGCGAGAGGTCATCCGACAGGTCGTAGCTCATTGCCACCTTCGGGATCGCGAAGAAGTCGAAGCTGTAGTCGTCGACTTCATACATCCAGATCAGCTGGTCCACGACATCTGAAAGCTCCACTGTCACATGCCACGGCCCATTGTTCCAGAGGGCACGAAGCACAAGGTCCATTGGGTTGTAGTAGACGTTCTCGTCCTCTGTGAAGCCGTCGAAGTCCACGAAGTCCGTGAGGCTGAGGTCGTAGTACTTGCGGAAGGCCGCCACATTGGTCAGGTCCAAGGTGAAGGCAAGGTTCTCGTTGTGCCTGTACATGGAGCCGAAGTCGACACCGAAGCCGAGGGCGAACTTGAAGTCGTTAGTGAATGCCGCAATTGGATTGGCGTCGAAGCGGGCCGAAAGCAGAGCATTGTTGTCGATGTAGTTCTGACCGATGGCAAGCAGCTCCAGGCTCGCACCGATGGTGAAGCGCTCGTTGATGATGTGCAAGGCGTAGCCGATATCGGCACGGACATCGAAGGAGAAGAGGTTGCGGTCGCTCTTCAAGAGGCTCTCGCTGCCCACGAAGCCGATGTTCGAGAAGACCTTCCATCCGAAGCCGTTGTCGTAGACCTCACCTCCTCCCATCATGAGCGTCAGCGCCATGTCGCCATAGAGGTCGGGAGCCGAGGAAGGGGCAAAGAGGTCTGTGCCGCTGCTGACTCCAAGGACTGCCGATGCGATGTGGCTATCGTCGAAACACCTCTCGAAGCTGTCTTCGAGATAGAGCCTCATCTCCTCGAGTGACAGCTCATCTGTCGGCTGGGATGGAAAGTTTTCCGAATCGAAGCGGAATGCTTCGCTGACTGCGCTATAGTTCGTCCTCCAGAAATCAAGATCGCCAGCTATGAGAGTTTCATAAAGATAATCGCCATACTTGGCAAGCTGACCCGAAGGATTGGCCAAATAGGACAGGTAGTCGATTGCAGACTTGGCCTCGACCTCGATTGCGAAGTTCGTCTTTCCCGCGCTCTCGATTAGAAGGGCCGGCGACGAGAACACATCCCCTGCCATGTATGGATCATAGTACGGAACCAGAGCGGCAAAGACCAGCGAAGGAAGCGCAAGGCCAAGAATGCACAGAGCTAGAATCTTCTTCATCTCACACCTCCTCCACCTTCTGGAGGTACCAGCAATACCTCCATTCGGACTCCGTCAGATCACCATATTGGGCCCGCTGATCCTCGCTATTTGATTTGATGAAATTTTGGAATTTATTGGCTGTGTTCTTGAACTTGACAACTGGCACAATTACGCCGTCAATCTTAGCCTCCATGAAGGAGAAGATTGTTGTTGTTTTGACTTGAATGCCAAGCATAGCTGTCGAAGTGGTCACAGTACGCACAACGTCCTTAGCATCATCATCTTGGTCAGGCTCGATGTACCATGTGATTGGAGTCATGCCACTCGTGTTCCACTTGTTGCTATTGGCGAGATAGGCAGTATTCTGTTTCGCAAGCTCCCCAGGACTTCTTATTGTTACTGGATTGCTTGAAGTCGCTCCACTCTCTCCAGCACTATAGTCAACCAGAGGCATGATCCTCAGCTCCTTTCCAACATACTCACCATTGTTCGCACTGATGATATCCAGGTCTCCAGTCTCAGCCGTCGTATCAAAGTAGACGTAATATGGCATTTCACTGTCCTCTGGAGCATCCTTTACAACAATCTTGAAGTTGGACAATTGATTGGATCCAGCGAACATGCCTTCCCACTGATACGTTCCAGCAAAACTCTGTGTCTTGATTGCTGTGGACGATGATGTACTGCCAAGAGAATCGCTCTTTCTGAACGAGATTGTCACATCATCGTAGCTTGTGTTGCTGTCGAGACCATCGATCTTCAAACCTTTCTCAGTGACGTTTGCCGCCGAATTACGTCCAGCCCCAGATACTGTTATTGTGTAGTCACCAGCAGTGAAATCGTCAGCAAAGTCGATTTCAAGCTCAGCACTCCTCCAGTTGGGAGTGACACTCTTCACAGTTGCAGGTGTCGTGTACTTGATGACGTTGCTGTAGACACCGTCAGAAGACTTGAAGTAGAAGTAGCCGCTCTCAAGGCTCTTCAGCTCAGATGCCGCAATGCTGGCACTATCGTCAGAAACATCGACCGTCATGAGTTCCTTGCCATCGCCTTCCTGTGTGTATTCCGTCTTCTTGTACAGTGTCACGGAATCACTAGTGATGCCAGAAGCTGTCAGCACATCGTCGACGATGTGGAAATCGATATCTGTTTTAGTCCCTCCAAAAATGGGAATTGTTACAGTTGTAGTCTTGTCAGACCAGTCCTCACCATCCAAGGAATGGCTGACCGTCACTGTATAAGTCTGATTCGGATCGAGGCCATAAATCTTCATGACACCGACATAGGGGAAGATATATGACTCATCGTCAATATCCACCTTGTAGATGATGCTGGTCCGATCCTCATGGCTCGTGCGTAGGATGACGAAGTCGGAACCCCTCTCTGATATATAGACGTCTGGAGCCACATCTTTGAGGGAAAGCGCATATGAGGAATGGGCAATCTCAACAGGAATATCGCTGGCGCTCTCGGCATAGATGTAGATGTCGCCAATATTGTCTTGCACTTTTGTAACAGTGAATGTGATCTTTCCATCCACATATTCTGGACTGGTGATCTGTATATAGCTTCCACCAGACAGCTTGTAGCCATATCCCTTGGCGTAGGCGACTGGTGAGAAAGACACTGTGAGACTATCGCCACCAGCGCTAACAGATGCGACCTCAGAAGCTTTTTCCACGTCACGAGCGGGAAGATTGTCGACAATCTCCGCAGAGCATGCTGCCAGCAGTAGAAGGACTGCAAGCAGGATGGCTGGATATTTCCTCATAGAAATCCTCCAAAAACAGACAATCTTCTTTCTAGGTGTCTGTTTTCACTTAGAGGATAGCATGGAATCTGGACTTAGCCAAGGAAAACATACATTCTTCTCATCGTTTGTCTGTTTTCTCAGAACAGCTTGATGTACAGTCCGAATCCGTCGTAGTCGCTGTAGCGCGGGTAGACTGCGCTCTGGTAGTAGAGGCCCAGCTCGACGCGGAAGAGGTAGAGGTTCGCCCTCACAGAGACGGTCGGGCGGATCATCAGTCCATTGTATGAGAGGTAGAAGACGGTCGGCTCGTCATAGCGCTCGAAGAACTGCATGTAGTAGCCGAAATCCACAGCCAGACGGACCTCCTGCCAGTCCTGGCTTGCGACGACATACTCGAATGAGAGTCCAGGCTCCACCATGAATTCCAGTGTGGCGAGGCGACCAGTCGTGCTGCCAAGAGGTGCGAGGAAGTAGTCGAAGCGTGTGTATAGGCTGTAAAGGGAGACGCCATTGCGGTAGCCGAAGGCGAAGGTTCCACCAGGAACGAAGTCGTTTCCACGAAGCAGCGTCGCATGAATCATACCGTCGACGAAGAAGCCGTGCTGACGCATTGAACTGTCCTGAGGAAGCTCATCCATCACCCTTGAGTAGACATCATCCGCAATCGCATCCGGATCGAGGCTAGCCCTCACCTCCTCGAGAATCGCATCCGATGATGGGATGCTGGAGGCGACCTTCTGTGCCGCAATCGAAGCGACTTCATCCGTGTCGACGTTTACCGTGAGCTCCTGGGAAAGACGCGCCACGACATCATCGACAATGGCCTCGACGTCGACGTCGACCGGCTGTTCAGGCTGGCTCTGTGCTTCCAGCTCATCAAGGACAGCCTGCGTGATCCTCTCAGCCATGGTCCGTGAGTAGAGTATGGAGTTGTCACCAGCGGGGCGCTGTGAAAGCAGCTCTTCGACGCGCTGGTCGACGAGTGACTCGATGTCGATGTCAGAGGCTTTCTGACTGATGTAGTCCACATCTTCCCCACCCTGCCTCGCGAGGCTTGCCTGGGTGTATAGCTGACCTCTGTAGCCCTGCTCTGAAGACATTGAGAGGATTGAGTCGAAGGGATTCGACAATGCGAAAAGTGGCAAGGTCGCCAGTATCATGATGGCAACAGCGGCTGTTCGTCTCATAAGGCGGAATCCCCCAACCATTCGAGAGTGTACCTCGCTCCATTGTCGAAGCTGAGCTGGAGTGAGAGGGTACCCTCCACTGCGCTCGCAGTCCAGACGAAGCCAGTGGACACTTCCTCTCCTTCGGCGACTCCAGTTCCAGTGAATGTGATCCGTCCACTGGCGGCAGTGACGCTGTAGCTTTCATACTGGACTGTGTAGACACCTCTTTCTGGGAGTCCTACATCATTCTCATCATCACCGACTTCATACATGAATGTGCCGCTGGCGTTGAGGTCCAGACTGAATCCATAAAGAGGCTCCAGCCCTTCCTGGACCAGGAAACCGTACTTCGCCTCCAGCAGGCTGCGCGGGATGCCTGTAGAGAACTTGTAGTCAGGTATGTATTCGCATGAGACCAGGAGGCCCATGACCAGAATGAGGATGGAAACGATCTTTCTCATTTCGCCACCACCTCGTAGTCCGCCTTTCCACCATCCATATTCATCGTGACACGGTAGCGTCCGATGAAGGCATTGTTCTGGACGCTGAGGCCTCCGAAGTCGACGGAAGCGGGATACATGCCTCCAGTAGCGATGGGCCCGCCAGAAACGGAACCGGAACCAGTCATGCTCACATTCATGTTGTAGCTCGAGTCGGAAGCCATGTAGAAGTCCCTGTCGAAGCTCGTCGCCTCGCTGTAGTACTTGGTGTACGTGAAGGTGACACTGCCCCCCAGACCAGCGACAACGGCATTGTATGAGATCCGCCCACTCTGTCCGGCGATGTCAGAATCGGGAAGTCCTCTGAGCGCACTGCCGGTGACTGTGGCGCTGCCAAGACTTCCAGTACCTGCCTGACTGATGTAGCCCCAGATCGAGCTCTTGCTGCCTGAGACGTAGTCGGGATGGAGACTTGGCGCCTCCCAAGGTTTGAGGAGGTGGTCCTCGAAGACCTGGATGAAGGCGTCTCCCGTGATCGCACCATAGCCGTCGCTGCTGTCGGATGAGGCGCTGGAGCGGCCAAGGGCATCGCGGGCCACAGCCGTATAGGAGTAGACCTTGCCCACTTCCATTCCCTCGCTGTCGTAGGCGGTGGAAGCTGTGCTCGTGAAGCTGTGGCCATCGCCACGTGTGATGACATAGTCGTAGGCCGTATAGCTTGATGATGGCAGGCTCAGCGAGATCTCCACAGGGAAGACGCCGTTGGCATTGGCGCTCTGGCTGCTCTTGCGGTTCTCGCTCGCCTCGATGACCGGCGTGTCGGGAATGCCCTGGATGGAGGCTGTGGCCGCAGATTTTGAAGCCAAGTCTCCGTTGACGGTGCGCACAGAGATGGAGCGCACCTCATTCTGGTAGGAGGAATCATCCTTGTCATCGGCAGTGAAGGTCTCGGTGAGGCTCATCAGCTCGGCAAGCGGGATGGTCTTGACGCTCTGGCTGCCGTTCTCCAAGGTGCGCGTCACTTCATAGCTCCAGTCGTTGCCCTCGTCCTCGGCGCCGACAGGCAATGTCGTCTCGAGCTTGTAGCTCTTCGTCTCGGCATCGGCGGTGAAGGAAAGCGCCTGTGGCGGCGAGAGTATGTAGGCGCTCTGGATGTTCGCAGGTGACATTCCGATGGAGTTGCTAGCGACGATCGAATATGTGTAGACGACGTTCTCCCTGATGTCGGAAGAGTCGACGAAGTAGTAGTTGCCGCTGGCGTCCACCTGAGGCTCCTGACCAGAGTAGGACGGGAAGACTGTGATCTCGTTGCTTCCGGGGAAGCTCCTCGTAATCGTGTAGCTCACAGGGTCGTCATCGCTCGCGTACGAGTCTGGTGCCCACATCAGTGTGATGCCATCAGTTCTGTCACCCTTCGTGACGGAGGTCATCACAGGAGTGCTCGCGGCACCGGCGACACGTGTATAGCCGCTGGAGACCGGACTCACAGCGCTTGTGGAACCGGAAGCGGGACCATTCGAGACGACGGCGAAGTAGAGCGTCTTGCCATAGTCGTCCTGGGGGACTGTATAGCTGAAGCTGTTCGCCTTGCCGTTCTCGTCCTCCCCGTTTCCTGCCTCCAGCTGGGAGACGGTGGCGATGCGCTCGCCGATCTGGACAGTAGTGCTGTCGTTGGAGGTGTAGATGCTGTAGCTCTGGACACCAGGCATCTGGTTCCAGGTGATCGTGATCCTGGCGCTGTCCTCACCCTTTGAGGCGTCGATGACGGAAGGAGGTGCGAGCAGAGAGCCATAGCACACCGCGCTCCTCTCCCCTTCCAGTCCATTGTTGCCGATGGCCCAGATCCTGTAGGCGTAGTACTTGCCTTCTTCGAGCGAGTTGTCGTCATCAGTGAAGCTGGTGCCGATGGCACTCTCGCTGAGAGCCTCCCAGGATGCGCGCGAAGCCATCTCCTGTGTAGGTTTCACATCGAACTCGGCCCTCTCGAGCTGGTAGTAGTCGGCACCCTTGACGGCGTTCCAGGCGATGACGATGCGGTCCGTGTAATGGGACTGGCTGGCCATGACCCCGCTGGGAGCCAGGCCGCTGAAGACTTCCTCAGGCTTGACGATGACATCCTTGCCACCGGAAACGACACCTCCTGTCATCAGGCTGAGGTTGCATGAGACCAGGAGGATTAGCAATGCGGACAGAGGCAGTAGCTTTCTCATAGCGGCGCCACCTGCACATCTGAGTCGGAGAGCGTTCCGCTCTGCCCATCATAGCTGACCGTATAGCCATTATCGCCATGTGAGATCGTCGCAGAGCCATAGCCGGTTGGAAGCGTCAATTGAAGATCCGTATAGTACAGATTGGAAATCAGATCGTCTCCCAGATATCCCAAAGGTTCTGTTTCCAAGGCAAAACCAATGTGCGCGCTGTCAATCAAGAATCTGAAGCCGTCTGGTTGATAGCCAGAAATCTCTATATAGGACTCTCCCGTGCTGTATCTATTGTCAAGCCATCCAGTCGAATACTTTCTAACAGCATGTATGACTGTATTTTCATCGACAACAAGGTCAAACTCATTCGATGATGAATCAGATTCAGCGACTCCATTCCACCAGTCATTCGCAAAGGCGTTGGTAGCTATGGTGATTGCAGAGGAGATTACTGTGTTCGAGAAGTTCACGACCTCATTCAGCCTGAGATGCTCGGGCGTGCATGCGGTGGCGTAGGAATCGGAAATCTGGTCGACAGGACTTTCGATGTTCCCGTTGCGTGATGCCACAGAGATCGTGTAATGGATGCTGCTGCGGACATCTGGTCTTCTGATGAAGATCGTGATCTGGTCGCCCACCCTGTAGGCGAGGCCGTCGGAGGCCTGACTGTCGTCGACGGCACCCTCATCGATTGAAGAGACGGCGAATTCCCTCACATCATTCTCGATGGAGTCTGTGATGCGGTAGCTCGTCGCATAGGAATTGGCGAGGAACTCGATTTTCTGGAGGTAGTCGCCACCTACGGAGACCTCTGAGACCTCGATGTCCTCGGGATGATAGAGCGGGAAGCCGACATTGTCGGCCAGAACCGCATCCTCGGCCGTAGTGAACCAGGTCTGGACAGGTCCCTCAACAGAACCGATCCTCGTCGAGACTGTATACTCATAGCTCGTGTTGGAGTAGTTCTCTCCACTGTCGAGTATGTAGTCGATGAAATTCGTGTCCGTAGTGCTGGCGATCTGCTGCCAGCTGCTGATGGATCCAAGCGGACGCCGGTAGATGTAGTAGCGTGAGGCGTCGGCGACAGGAGACCAGCTGATTGTCGTTCCTTCAGCGCTCGCAGCCTTGCTCGCCACAATGTCGCGAGGCGGCATGACCCACCAGCCCTCCTTACGCTCGGTGGAGGTCACGGAGCTCTGGGAGTTGTACTGCGGTGTAATCGAGAACCAGTAGCTCTGCGAGAGGCCGTATTCGGCTTCGGATGAGACGTTGTCCGTCGAGAAGACGACGCTCATGCCCTCCCCGTCCGGCACGACGATTTCACGGAAGATCTCCATCGCATCCTCGCCTTCTCCGTTGAAGCCTTGCACAAGATACTGGGTGGCGCCGGGGATGGCATTCCAGCTGATGAGGATCGAGTCGCTGTACTCGCCGCGCGAGACGTCGACGGTGATGGATGCAGGACCGAGCATGTTGCCCACCGCACTCGCCGCAGGATACCTCTGGGAGACATTGCCTTCCCTATCCTCAGGCTTCACACAGAAGCTGTAGCTGAGTCCTGCGGACGATGTGCCCGCATCCTTTTTGAAGGACGCTGTCCACAAGCCGGTCGAAGGATCGCTCTTGGGTGTGGAGCATATGTCCTCAGTGGCGAGGATCCAGTCTCCCTCGCTGCGATAGGGTCTATAGTAGACCTGGTAGTCCTCTGCACCGTCGACCCCGCTCCAGGACAGTTCAATCCTGTCGCTGTACTCGCCCTGGCTTGCACTGATGGAAGAGACGGGCGCAAGACTTGAGGCCGAGACGTAGTCGACTTCGCTGTAGCCTTCATAGCCGCTCTGATTGACGATGGCCACGCTTATTGCATAGTAGTAGGTGACACCATCCTCGACTGAGCTGTCCTCATAATGTCCTGAACTGTAGACGAAACCCTCATCCACAGGCTGTGCGTCGGAGTAGTCCGGGGAAAGGGCACGAAGGAGCGTGATTGTGAGGTCCTGTTCACTGAGTCCAGTGCCATCGAGGCCGTCCTCGCTGTAGGTCCATCCAAGGGAGACCTTGCCTGCGAGGGCAGTAGCCGTGGCGGCGAACTCTTCTATGACATTGAGCTCTTTGATGGTGCCTGTCGTCGAGACGGGTGTGCTGATTGCGGTTGAAGTGAAGATTTCGTAGTTGACAGTGACGCGGTAGGAGTAGCTGTGGGAGCGCCTCGCCTCCTCTTCCGAGAGGGTGATTGTGCTTGTGATTGTGACACGCTCGCCATCGACGATCTGGTTGTCGAACGCGACACTGGACCAATCGCTTGCACTCTGGAGGCCTGTCTCCCTCCTCTTTAGGCTGATCGTATGGCCTTCTTCCAGGCCGAAGGGGAAGTCGAAGGAAAGTGTGACTGTATATTCTGTTTTCTCGCCTTTGATCGAGGCCTCGAGGTTTTCGGGCACACTGAGGAGGTTGACGGTGGACGATTCGACGCCGTTCTCGTCGCTCTGCCTGTTGTAGGCGTTGCCCTTACTGAAGAAGTAGTAGCTCTCGACCGTGTAGGTGTATTGCCTGTTGGCCTCGAGGCCCTGGCTGTCGATGAGGAAGAAGCTGTCCTCGCCGTCGCTCTCGCACGGCAGCGTCTCAGACAGCACGACGATGCTGTCCCCACCAACCTCGTTGCGCGTGATCCTGAAGCGGCGCTGGACGTCCTGGTCCTCGAGGCCCTTCTTCACGGGAGGAGCCGTGAAGGAGAGGCGGAAGGCCGCCTCTCCCGTCTCCGTCGGGACGAGGGAGGCGCTTACGGCGGAGACGACATCGGGATAGGAGTCGACATCGGTCGAGAAGGAGGCGGTGGCGCTGTCGATGAGCTCATCGCCCTCGCTGTAGCCGGCAGTGCCATCGTTGTCTATGTACATCGACACGTCGACAGCGTATTCGCTGCTCGGAGCCAAGGCATCGGCGAATGAATAGTAGGTCGAGTTTGGAATGATCAGCTCCTCGACGGGCTTGCCATCGGCATACATCGCCTGGGAACCGTCCGCGTTGGTGATCCTGATCGTATAGACGAGGTCGAGGATCTTCTCGCCGTTGAAGCTGACCGAGGGGTGGCGGATGATGATCGAGGGTATGCCTGCGGAGATGACGGGAGAGACCTCGTCGATCGAGTTGATCGTCGACACGAGGGCGTAGCCGCCTGCATCCGAACTGCTGTAGCCGTTGGAGGCGACGACTGTGATGCGGAAGACTTCGTTCGCCGAGAGGGTGAGGCTTGCAGAGTTGGTCGAGACCCTATGACTGCTCCAATCACCTTCGAAGATCTGGTCCTCGCTCTGATAGAGGACTTCGTATTGCGTCGCCCCCTCGACAGCCTCCCACGAAAGAGAGAGCGTGACGTTGCCCGATCCGGCAGTCCGGTCCGTCACGGTGACCGTCGGTGTGGCGACAGGAGACGGCTTGACCGCCAGATCGCCCTCGACAGGGTCGCGCGGCGTCACGGCCAGTGAGCACGAGGCCAGAAACATGATGATGAGGATTGCCAGACAGAATAGCGTCCGTTTGTCTGCTTTCATCGCAAACATGCTTTTATTAGATTAAAGAAATAAAGGCAATAGGAAGGCATGCTTTTCCTACATTTGGCCTGTAAAATGTCAGAAATGACGAACACTGTGTACAATTACTTGTAGAAAAAGGCTTTTTTGCTCAAAGCTTGACCTAGGGGATTGAAGGTTATCATACTTTTCATTAGGATTCCGTTCGGTAAGTCCAATGCTGAATAACGTAAAGAGGGGCATCGTCATTCTTCTCGCACTCTGCCTGGCGGCACTTGCAGGCTGTTCGCTGGCCTATGTCGACAGCGCGGATGCGAAGGTGAGCGTCACAGGTGAGGCCGAGCAGCTCAGCCTCACCCTTGCCACAGCCAAGGGCGAAGTCGAGTACCGCTCGCTCAGCGCCAGCGGAACCGGCAGCTTCACCTTCCCCTCCGTCTATTTCGGAGACTACATCGTCAAGGCCTACGGCTACGAGGACGGCCAGCTCACAGGACTGGGAGAAGGCAGCATAAGCGTCTCTGCCGATGGCGACAACTCGACGAGCATCGAGCTCGTGCGCATCTCGAATCCAAGCACAAGCAATGAAGTGGAGCTCACAGTCAGCTGGACTGGCGCTCCTGTCGACGAGCTCGTCCTCGTCTGTGGGGAAGCTGAGCTCGCAAGCCAAAGCGTCGAGGGCGGGAGTGCGACCTTCACAGCCACAGTGGCAGCGACAGCACAGGCGGAGGCCTGCCTCAGCCTGCGCTGGCAAGGCCATGAGGTTGGACGGAGCGGAAGCTTCATCCTCTCTGGAGGAAGTGTCACTCTTGATCTTGGCGAGATTGTACTCAGCCCGCTGGACATCATAGACGATCTCAGTCTCAGCTACGGCGATGACCTCGCCTCCCTCTCCTACTCCTTCAGCTTGCCAGAGGACTGCCAGAGCATCATCATCCGCTACAGCGACGACATGGGAAGCTACGAGAACAGCTACGAAGGGGATGAGATCACATCCAGTACTGTCGATGGCATCTTCACCGGCAGCATCGACAAGATCCGCTCGGGCTCCGACTACATGATCTCAGTGACTGTCATCCACAGCGATGGAACGAAGTCCCTCACTGCAACGGACTCCATCATGGCGCCTGTCCCCCTGCTCTCAGTCACAATCGCCCGCCCCTCTGCCACACTCCAGCCTGGCGATGAAGGCATCCAGCTGACGACGACGACCTACCCTGTCGACGCCACCGACCTCGGTGGAAGCTGGTCGACGAGCGACAGCTCGGTCGCCTCAGTCGACCAGAATGGCATGCTGACAATAAACAGCTTCGGCACATGCACAATCTCCTACGTGGCCAACAACGGCAACAGAAGGGCCGAGCTCCTCATCGTCATCAGCATGCTCACACCCCAGGTCGAGGTCATCGCCCAGGATGATGGCATCAGCCTGTCCTGGACAGGTTCCGCACAGGCGGACAGGCATGAAGTCTACCGCAGCATCGATGGGGGCGCCGAGGAACTCGTTGCCACAGTGCATGAAACCAGCTACTTCGACAGCGCTGTCCTTGCCGGACACAGCTACAGCTACCGCATCCGCTCCTTCGACAGCGAGAGCGGAGCCAACGCATCCAGCGCCCAGACTGCACCTTTGACAATCGAGCCTCCTGTGATTGCGATCATCCTGCCTGAAGGCCCTGAAAAGCTTGAGGTTGAGTTCGCAAGCCAGATCGAAGGCCTCGACCTGCGCGATGGAGAAGAGAAGATGATAACAGTCGAGATCGCCTCGGCTGAAGAATATGAATGGTATTTGAACAATGAGCTTGTAGGGACGGACAAGAGTCTCACACTGACCACTTCCATGGACGGGATCCACCTGGGCCAGGAAGAGGCGGTGCAGAGCCTCAGCCTCGTCGTCACGGACGCGGAAGGCAGGCGCTTCTCCGGATCCGCACGCTTCATTGTCGAGAAAGGATAGACATGATGAGAAGAAGAGTGTTTCCAGCAATCGTGGTCGCAATCATCCTGCTGCTTTGTGCATGCTCCCAGGATGATGCGATGAGGGGACGCACACTGAGCATTGCCCTGGAAGGGGTCGCCCAGCCGGGAGCCAGGACGATTCTGCCTGACGGCTACGTGCAACCGACGAAGTTCGACGTCACTCTGACGGCAGAGGAAGGTAATGGTGAGACCAGAACATACAAAGACCTCACCCTCTCCGCCGGCTCACTGACGCTCACCGACGTCAAGCTTGGCACCTACACCGTCTCGATCGACGGCAAGAGTGATGATGGCACCACAGTCATGAAGGGCGAAGGCGACAAGCCGCTCGTCGTGACACCGACCACAGTAAGCAATGTCACAGTCAAGATGGATGTGATCAGCAACAGCGGAAGCGGTACCATCAAGGTCGTCTTCGACTGGAGCGCCGCCAAAGACAATGAGAGGCTCACGAGCTACCTGGACTCCGGTGATGGACTCACGTTCAAGATGTACGATGTGGCAACCGGCAAGGAGCTTGGAAGCACTGAGGCCATCAAAGGCAGCAACAAGACCAGCGCGACGCTCACTGCAACGATTGACCTTGGAAAAGCAGAAAAGAACGAATTCGACGTCTATTACAAGCTCTACAGTGGCGCCACTCTGATCACCGACAAGCTCCGCCGCTCAACTGCCCATGTCTATGCGGGCAACACTTCAGTCGACGACGAGGATGAGATCATCATCACGGACGATGATGTCTCCTGGGGCGTCAACGTCAGGAACGCGGCATGGTCATATGTCAAAGACGACAGCACAAAGATCCAGATCAGCTGGGACAACGTCTTCAGCAGAGGAACTCAGATCTTCGACCATGTCGTCGTGAGCTGGCAGCGTCAGGACGGAACTGGCGAAAAGAATTCTGCGACAGCATACTTCAGAGGAGCAGAAAAGAATGTCGGAGATTTCAACTTTGCCGCTGACAGCGAGACCGGCTCAATCACAATCTCTAATCTGAAATCCGATGTTCCCTACTCCGTCAGCATCCAGGCCTTCCAGACGAACGGCATGGTCTCTCCCGATACTGTGACGGACTTCACGATTCAGACAAAGGTCATAGTCGATTCCATTACAACGACTCAGAGCGAGTTCTCGACGACGGCTGGCGAAAGTATCGACATCAACTGGACAGTCAATCCTCCCGATGCATCCATCACAGCAGTTGAGATTTCCGGCACCAACGAGGCCTTCGAGGTCACAAGCAAGGATGACAGCACAGTCAATGGCAACGCCAAGGTGAAGGTGAACAAGGCTGGCGTGAACACGCTGACAGTCAAGTCGTCGGATCGCGATTCCACTGCCTCTGCCACCACCTATACTGTCAAGGCGAAGCTCACGACGCCGACGGGTGTGAAGGCTGAGAAGCAGTCGGATGGCATCCTTGTCAGCTGGAATGAGGTCAATGACGCGGCTGGCTACAGCGTTCAGAAATACAAGAATGGAAGTGTGGACGGAGAAGCTGTTCTGGTTACAAACGGCACAAGCTGGACGGATAAGAACGTCTTCTCCTCACAGAGCTACCACTACACTGTCACGGCATACAATGAAGCCCTCAACCAGGATGGCTTCACTGCCGATTCTGCTTCTGCCACAACAGACGCAGTCACAATGCCACAGAGTGTAATCTCTGTCGACATTCCTTCATCCGGCTCCAAGCTTGAGATCAACATTACTGCAAAGGATGGCATCCTTGCCCTCTATGAGGACAGCAGCCTGACCTTCAGTGCGGTTGGTGAAGATGGAACTCCCATCGAAGGTATGGAGTATGCTTGGTATTTCAACGTCGAGGAAAAATCTTTCTCGACATCAGCTACCGTAGAAATCACCAAGGCTTACGAAAAAGAACATTTCGACACCGAACAGACGAGTGGAGTTCAGACTATCAAGCTGGAAATCACGACAGAAGATGGAATGACATACTCTGGTTCTGTGAACTTCTACAACATCACAACACCTGAAAAGAGCATTGCAATCACACTGCCTGAAGGCTATTCGAATCCCGATAGCGTCGTCAGAGTCGCAAGTGAGACCTACGATGAAACTGAAGGCAAAGCCAAAGTCAGGCAAATCAAGCTTGTGACAAAGTTCGAGCCATCAGAGTCTACACTCAAGAATGTCTGGTACACTTCCAGCGATACGGGAATTGCAACTGTATCAAGTGATGGAACGGTCACGTTTACCAACACGAAATTCGGAACAGTTGAAATCACTGCCAGATCCGCAAGTGGAAAGACCGACACTGTCACATTCGATGTGTATGGAGCGACTGTCGCATCTGTGGAGGAGTTCATCAACGCCATCAACAGCATCTATGGAGCAAAACTCGCGGAGGCAGATGACTATTTCTACGCTCATCCGTATAGGGATGATTTGTATACTGGATGGAGAACATCTTGGCCTGAATATTATCTCAACTATGATTCAGACGACTTCCATTTCTCCAGACTATATGGAGTTGATAATTATGGAGACTCCAGTATTGATGAGAGGGAAATCTCATCTAATGCAATTGGAGACATTACCATCAGTACGACAGGCAACATCACATTAGCGATAAACAGTTCAAAGCTTACCCTTTTCCTCACTAACTGTTTCGTCAGTGCCATTGGTGCGAATACTAAGAGTGATGGCGACATCGAAGTTATACTTCCTTCAAACCAAGGAATTGCAAAGTTGCATTACAACAATGTATCCTTCAATTCTGGCAACCAGGAAAGCTGGAGTGGAAGTTTCACTGTCACATTCGACAAAAGCCTTGGCTATAATAACGAAATTGAAGCAAAGAAGAGCTATTCTGTGGACTATAAGCAGGATGCAGGTATCGATAGCATCCATGCTATAGTAAAGCCGGGAGCAGCCTCCTGACAGACATTTGCAGCAACCATCACGAAGGGGAGTCCAATGCGGCTCCCCTTCCCTTTTGTTGCGGTTCCACTCATGTATTGGATTATGAAAATCGCGGATGCAAATCCCGATTTTTCAAGAAAATCGCTAGTAGCGGTTGCGATATTCATAGTTCGACTTGCTTGAGGGTAAATCCTCAGAATCCTTACACACAGCATACATGAGGGAATGACAGAGCCATAGGCCTCACCATCAATGATTTTGCTCATGTCAGCATGCCAAATGTCATATTTCATAAAATCCAACTTTTCAAAAGTCGTTTTTCATGAAATTTGATTGCCAACTGTCGGACTGCTTGCGAAATCAAGCTCGTTATATGAATGCGTTCATGCCGATGAACAGTTTCTCTTGTGTGGCGTTTGGAAAGAAATCCACATAACGTAGACCACAATGGCAGCAGCCCCTGACAAAACATGCATTATTCCTTGTATTGCCATACGTATCGGTAACCTTTACAAAGCCCCAGTCCACCTAGGAACAGTCTCGTGTAGCGGTGGTGTACCTGCGTGCACGATTGACATCTGCAGACACTGACGCCACATGTATTTTGACGGGCAAGAGCCTTGCTCTGCTTTCATCGTAGCCAATGCTTTTTTACTAGGATTTCCATATCCTGGCTTCCAATCATAGTTCAGCCTTGGCTCATTGAATGTTGGATCTACTTGAGTCTAAAGAGACGAACATGGTATTGGAAGCCTATTTGCATCCAAGTGGTTGAAATGGTTTGTCTGGGTACGGTTGATTTCATCCGTATCTCCAGTTGGTTGAAAAACCTGAGCCACCCTGATAAGCGGATTAAAACGTCCACTCATAATTTGTCTTAGATGGAAAAATACAAAGGGAAATGGAAATATCCCTTTTGATAAACAGAAACTTACATGATCAAGGCATAAAATGACAGTAGACAATCAATAGACGATTGACTATCATTAAATCAACAGGACTCCCCACACCTCTTGCTATGCAATGTGCCCCAGAGGGAGACATTTTTTATGAACATCAAACCATTCTTTTCTTATGAGCAGCAGATTGAAGAGCTACAACGAAAAGGTATCATTTTGGATCATGATGAATGTCTTGATTTTCTAAAAGATGTCAACTATTACAGGCTCTCTGCTTATCTTTTACCATACAAAGGCAAGACTGCACGACTTGAATTCAACAAGATAAAGAAAATATATGAGTTTGACAGCAAGCTCAGATCATTGGTCATACCTATCATAGAGAATATTGAGATAATGTTCAGATCACGGCTAGCGTATCTGTTTTCGGAGAAATATGGAGCAGAAGGGTATCTTGATTCTTCAAATTTCTCTAGCAGACATAACCATGAAGCATTCGTATCTCATATTGCGAAATGCATAACTGATAATAGGCAGTCAGTAGTAATCAAGCACCATGAGGAGAAATATGAAGGTCATTACCCTTTATGGGTTCTTATTGAATTCTTCTCAATGGGAATGCTTTCGTATTTCTATTCCGATATGAAGCGCAGCGATAAGAAACATCTAGTGAAGGAAATTGGCTTTCCTAGATCAGATAGGGAGATAGAAAGCTGGCTCAGATGCCTTACGATTCTAAGAAACAAATGTGTGTTTTCATCCACCCCTAAAGGGCAACTTGTCCACTAACAATCGGGCAGGCTGTCCGACAGGAATCGGGCAGCCCATCCGTAAAAATTGGTCAGTCGCAGCTTAGAAGCCGCAAATCCGGACCTTGGAGATGGATCCGCTTGGCCTTCTGGAGTATCCTGCCCTTGACCGACTGGCCAATGCCTCTGATGGGAAACAGCTCATCCATCTTCTCAGGCTGGATCTGCATGCAGACCAACAACGAGGTTGCCTTTTCCGAGAAGGTGTTGAACATCTGCTGAACAAGGAAAGGGTCAATGTCCGAGACGTTCGGAAACTCATCGATGCACAGGAGGTCGAAGCGGGAGTAGTAGGCAAGCTTGCTGTCCAGTGTCTGGCCGTCAGTGGACTTGTAGAGCCGTAGCAGCTGGTCGTAGAGCACAGGGAATGTCACCCACCTGGTTCTCAACCCCTTGGCACATGCGGAGGTTGCAATCATCTTCGAAAGCCATGTCTTTCCAGTGCCGGGCGGCCCCCAGACCACCAGGTTGTGGTGTTTGAAGACGAACTGGAGCGTATTGAGATCCTGGATGTACTCCTTGTCCAGCTTCC
>JADIMU010000046.1 GCA_017694495.1 Candidatus Aphodenecus pullistercoris | reverse complement strand
GGAGGAGCCGGGCGTGGCCCTTGCGACGCGCTGGAGGTCGACGTCGGGGGCGCACTTGACCTTGCCTGCGTGGATGCGCAGGATGTCGAGCCTCTCCTGGACGTCAGGCAGGTCGACCGTCACCTGGCGGTCGAAGCGTCCGGGCCTCAGCAGGGCCGGGTCGAGGACGTCGGGCCTGTTGGTCGCCGCAATGACGATGACGCCAGGGTCGGTGGAGAAGCCGTCCATCTCGACGAGGATCTGGTTCAGCGTCTGCTCCCTCTCGTCATGGCCTCCGCCAAGTCCGCTGCCGCGGCTGCGTCCGACGGCGTCGATCTCGTCGATGAAGATGATGCAAGGCGCGTTCTTGCGCGCCGTCTCGAAGAGGTCGCGCACACGGGCCGCGCCCATGCCGACGAACATCTCAACGAAGTCGGAACCTGAAGTGTGGAAGAAGCTGACGCCAGCCTCTCCCGCCACAGCGCGGGCCAGGAGGGTCTTGCCCGTTCCCGGAGGACCGACGAGGAGGACGCCCTTGGGGATCTTGGCGCCGATCTTCACATAGCGGTCGGGATGCTTGAGGAAGTCGACGACCTCCTGGAGCTCGTACTTGCTCTCCTTCTGGCCGGCGACGTCCTTGAAGAGGACCTTGTTCTCCTTGGGAGTGTACTGCGTGGCGTGGCTCTTGCCGAACTGGCCCATCATGCGGTTTCCGCCGGCGGCGCCGACCTGGCGGTACATCGAGAAGATGACCACGAGGAAGATGATCCAGGGCAGGAGGTTCAGCAGCAGGACCCAGAAGGAGACGCCGGCGACGGAGCCGGTCGTCGTCACGCCCAGATCCTCAAGCTGGCCGAGGAGACCGGAGTCGAAGTACGGGATGCGGGCCGTGCCGTAGAAGCCGTTCGTCGTCACGAAGGTCACGACGCTCTCGTCCTGGATGTCGACAGACTGGACGCTTCCACCTTCCAGGGCCGTCTTGAAGTCGGTGTATGAGACCTCGATCGGGTTCTGGCCGGAGGCGCTGTTGAAGAAGAGGAAGGCGAAGGAGATGATCAGGGCCAGGAAAATGAAGAGGGTGAAGCGGTTGCGTCCTCCCATCTTCAGCTTGCCTCCCCCATCCTTGCCAGGGTCGCTGCCCCAGTAGCGGTACTGGTCGTAGACATTGTCCTTCTTCTTGTCCTTGCGCTCCTTGCGCCCGTCATCACCCTTGGAACCAGGGGTGTTGTCGTTCGAGGGAGCAGGATCCTCCATCTTGCCTTTATCTTTATCGTCTTTGTATTCGTCCATAAATTCCCAAAAAAAGAAAACAGTGGATACAAATATAGTGCTTAGGTCGATTCATGGCAAGGAAGCCAGGGCGGCAGCGGGGCCCAGTCGGCCTCCAGAAGGCTGTCCGCAAGGCGGTCCCTGCCTCCGAAGGGGCTGGCGAAGACGGCCCTGACGCCCACCGCATCCTGGAGGACAAGGCCGTAGGGACAGCCCCAGGCCGACAGAAGGTCGCTGATTGGCACAAGCCTTCCCTTCGTCAGCATCCTGTCGCCCTCCTCGCTCAGGCGGAGTATTGCAGTGCCTTCGAGCCGGGAGGGATCGAAGTGGAGCGCCTTTTCTCCACCAGTGCGCCTCATCACGAGGCCATAGGGCAGATGGACTCCTTCCTTGAAGGAGCATGAGAAGAAGAGTCTGGGAGGGAAGAAGGAGAGCATGCCCGCCTTCTGGCGGAGGATGAGGTCGGCGCCTTCCAGACCCCGCCCCTTCTCCACAGCCTCGTCGACTGCCACGCGTCCTCCCTCGCTGAGGCGGCGCGTCGAGAAGCGCGAATGGATCTGGAAGAGCGCCTTCTGGCGTGCAAGCGGAGAGAGGGCGAGGTAGGCCGACCTGCTTGCGGAGCACCACAGGCCGTGGTCTACCACTTCAAGGTCATCCAGTCTGGCCTCGATGGCTTGCATGTTGGCCGCGATGCGGCAAAGTCTGTCCTTGACTTCCTCACTTAGGCTGTCCATGACGAGGTGGCGCATCCTGTTGCGCATGCAAAAGAGTTCGTCGTTCGTGGTGTCGTGGCTCGCATTGAGGCCAAGCGAGTCGACATGGCGGACGATGTCACAGCGGGGGACAGCCAGAAGCGGTCTGACGATCCGGCCCCGCACCGCCCTGATGCCCGAGAGGGAAAGGATGGTGCAACCGCTTGTCAGCCTCATCATGAGGCTTTCCGCCTGGTCGTCCCTGTTGTGGGCCGTCGCGACGATGCCCCTGTCCTCAAGCACCTTGTAGCGGAGGATGCGCGCTGCGGCCTCGAGGCCACAGCCCAGCTCATCACAGAGGGCCTCCACCTGGCCGTCGGCGAGATGGACGACTTCCAGCGGGACGCCCAGGGTGCGGCAGTTGGCCTCGTTCAGCCTCGCCTCCTCTTCCAGCTCCTCAGGGCTCCTGAGCCGGTGGTCGACGTACAGTGCCACGACATCGCAGCCGAGGGCCTTGAGGCAGGAGAGGAGGCATAGGGAGTCATAGCCGCCGGAGAAGGCGACTGTGATCCTCCCCTTCCCCAGTTCGGGATGTGCGTCGAGGAAGGCCGCGACGGCCCTGATGGCTTCCATCACTCGGCCCTGTAGGAGTTGATCGCCTGCTCCACGACCTGGAAGCTCTCTGCGCCGTCGATGATGCGCAAGATCTGGCGCGCCGCCTCCTCTTCGCACAGCTCGACAAGGCGCCTGTCCTCAGGGCTGAAGCGCGTGAGGACATGGTCGATGACGCTCACGCCCTCATCCGGCCGGCCGACGCCGATGTAGAGGCGCCAGAAGCCTTCCGGGAGATGGGCCATCATGGACTTGAGGCCGTTGTGGCCGGCGCTCGAGCCCTTGGTCCTCAGGCGCATCCGGCCGCAAGGCAGATCCATCTGGTCGCAGATGACGAGGACAGTATCACCCTCGCCCACGACCTTTGGTACGACCTCGCCTGAGCTGTTCATGTACGTGAGCGGAAAGACGAGACGGGCGCTTCTGCCCGCCTCAGTCGTGACCACGCAGGACTGGTATGAAGAAAAACAGCGCCTTGTCAACTTCTTGTGACAAGACGCTGCCAGGCGCCGGAGCGTCTCCACTCCGGCATTGTGCCTAGTGCCCTCATACTTCGACCCGGGGTTGCCCAAGCCAAAGATGACCAGCATGCTACTTCGTCTCAGTGCTGGCTGCGGCACCTGCCGTCGCATCGGCGGTGGCATCATCGGTGGCTGCGGGGGCCTCGGCCTCGACCTCGACCTTGACGGGCTTGACCGTTGCGACCGTCTCGTCACCAGGCGTGTGGACCTTGACACCGGCAGGGATCTGGAGGTCCGCGACGCGGAGGGACTCGTTCATCTGCAGAGCGCTGACGTCGACCTTCAGCTCGCTGGGCAGATCCTTGGGCAGACACTCGATGTCGATCTCATGCAGGACCTGGTCGAGGACGCCTCCATCCTTGACGCCGGCGGGGTTGCCGACCAGCTCGATGAAGACATGGGTGCGGACCTTCTCGCCTGCGGTGACCTCATAGAAGTCGATGTGCTGGACGATGCCCTTGAGCAGGTTCTCCTGGATGCTCTTGACGAAGACTGTGTGCTCCTTGCCGTCGACATCCAGAGTGATCAGGGTGCTGGCGGTGAAGGTGTGCATCTTCATCATGAATTCCTTGGCGACGACGGCGCAGTGGACGGGCTCCTGCTTGCCGTAGATGACGGCCGGGATGAAACCGGCGCGGACGAGGCGGCGACTTCCGGCGGAACCGAAATCGGTTGTCCTCGCCTTCGCGGAAAGAGTGACTCTATCGCTCATTCTTCTCTCCTTGTACTCTCATTGGAGGACTTGGCCCCCAATTACCATGGATTGACTAGTGCGCGACGCGCACAGGTGATGATGATATGCGACATAAGGATTTGATTCAAGGGGGTCGCCTCTGCCGGCCTCATGTCTCTTTCCTACAAGAATAGGCGGTTTTCACATGGTTTTCACTTTCCACTCTTGTGGCTATCATGCTGACTGTCATGAAAAGCGCAGCCATACAGGACAGGATGTTCACGGGCAAGTACCTCAGGGCCCTGATCGTCCCCCTCTTCTTCGAGCAGATCCTCACGATAACCATCGGCATGGCCGACACCATCATGGTCGCGGCCGTCGGAGAGGCCTCGGTTAGCGGAATCTCGCTGGTCGACAGCATCTCGAACCTCTTCATCCAGCTCTTCTCGGCCTTCGCCACGGGCGGTGCGGTCGTCGCGAGCCAGTATCTTGGTCGAGGGGACAAGGGCAACGCATGCAAGGCGGCCAAACAGCTGGTCTACATCACGCTGATCGTCTCGGGGGCCATAGCGCTTGTCCTGATCGGAGGCAACAGGCACCTGCTGCGCCTCGTCTTCGGCCAGATCGAGGCCGACGTCATGACGGCCGCCGAGGACTACTTCATCTTCATCACGCTCTCCTACCCCTTCCTGGCCCTGGCCAACAGCTGCAATGCACTGTGCCGCAGCATGGGAAAGAGCAAGATCACGATGACGGTCTCCCTGATAATGAATGTGATCAACATCGGAGGCAACGCCATCCTGATCTACGGAGCCGGACTGGGCACCGCCGGAGCCGGCATCGCCTCCCTGGCAAGCCGCGTCGTCGGCGCCATCATAATGCTGACTGTGGTGTGCAACAGCAGGCTGGAGATCCACATCGACCGTCTCCTCCACTTCGAGTGGAACGGCATGATGGTCCGCCGCATCCTGCGCATCGGCCTGCCCTCAGGCATCGAGAACAGCACCTTCCACATCGGAAAGATCCTCGTCCAGTCGCTGGTCGCGACCTTCGGCACACCCTCGATCGCGGCCAACGCCGTCATCAACAACCTGACGACCTTCGCCAACATCCCGGGCTCCGTCATAGGCATGGCCTCGATCACGGTCATCGGCCAGTGCTGCGGCGCCAGGCGCATCGACCAGGCGAAGTACTACGCGCGCCTCCTGATGGTCACCACCTACCTGATGATGGCGCTCACCTGCCTCGTCTTCTACATCCTCACGCCCCAGCTCAGCGGTCTCTACAACCTCTCACAGGAGGCCCTCGCGCTCAGCGTGAAGTGCACCAGGATGCTCCTGATCCAGACGGCAATCTTCTGGCCGATGTCATTCACGCTGCCCAACTACCTCAGGGCGGCCGGGGACGCCCGCTACACGATGGCCGTGGCGATGGGCAGCATGTGGATCTGCCGCGTCGCCCTCGCCTACCTCTTCGCCTACCTCGGCTTCGGCCTCTACGGCACGAGCTGGGCCATGGTCATCGACTGGTATGTCAGGATCGTCTTCTTCCTGGGCCGCTGGCTGAAGGGCGGCTGGAAGGAGAAGTCAGTCATCTGAGCCTGCACTCTCCTCGTAGCTCTTCCACAGCTTCTCGAGGCTGTAGAAGTCCCTCAGCTCCTGGCTCATCAGGTGGATGACGATGTCGCCGGTGTCGATCAGCGTCCAGCCGTCCTCTCCGGGATTCTTGTGGCGGTTCGTGACGCTCAGGCCAAGCCCGTTCAGCAGGTCCCAGATCTGGTGGACCACACCCTTGAGGTGGCCGACCGAGTTGACCGTGCCGACGACGAAGCAGTCCGTCCAGGAGCAGTTCTCGAGATCCATGACAGTCACGTCCTTGCAGCTGTGCTCCTCAAGGAAGGCTGCGATGCGCTGGCTGTCCTCGCGTGTCTTTTCTTTCATATTTCAATATTCTCCAGTATTTTCAATCAAGATCCAGGGCAGAATTCAACCATAAGGCCATGAAGGCGTCAACATCCCCTCCTTCCGGCAGATGGGACAGGACTTCGTCCAGGTTGTAGACGTAGTGCCTCGTGGCACCCTCAAGGTCCTTCATGAAGGCCTCCTCGTCGAAGGTGCCCGTCAGACGGTCCACAACCTCACAGAAGCCGGAGGACCTGAGCTCACGGCTGTGGCGTGCCGCCGTCAGGATGGGGTCGTCCTGTGCGAGGGCACTGGCCAGGCTGGCGTAGAGCCCATCGCGCGATTCCATCACTTCAGCATCCACAAGCTCCCGGTTGTCGGGTACGAGGCCGAAGAAGCCGTCAGCGACCGTCCCGAGGAGGTCCTGCGGGATGCGGACCTCCACGATGGCGTCGGCCCGTCTTATGTAGAGGCGGGCCTCCTCCTGCGTCTCCAGCAAGTGGACACCCATGCGGCCCGTGCAAGCCGTCAGCAGCAAGGCCAGGACAATGGCCGCGGCAAGCGCCCTAGCGCGCAAAACGACCTCCTGAGCGCAGGAAGTCCCGGCAGCGCAGCGAGACGGCGGCCATCTTCCGGTTGACCGTGAAGGAGTACTCCTCCTCTCGACAGAGGACCTCGAGGACCATGTCCTCAAGGCTGGTCTTGCCCCAGATCGTCAGCCTGTCGTTGTCGTCAAGGTGCCTCCTGCCCTTCTCGGAGTAGTCGGCGACGTAGACGACGGCCCCCAGGGCCCCCATGTCCACACTGGCGAGGGTATGGTGGCGGATGGCCAGCTGGGCCCTCTCGTCCCAGTTGTTGGTGATCCTTGGGAAGTACCAGGCCGCGACGGCTCCGTGCAGCAGCATGGGGCTCTCCCTCTCCTCGTCCTCCACCTGGATGCCATGCTTGTCGCAGAAGGCGAGCATCTCCTGGCCGTCCATGTAGCGGGCATAGTCGTGGAAGATGCCGGCCATCCTCGCCAGCTCGACATCGAGATGGAAGCGTCGGGAAAGGAGGGCGCAGACCTCGACGACGCCCAGCGAATGCTCAAAACGGCTGGGCTTCTCAGCCTCCCTCACGATTTCTTCCAGCGTAGTATAGTCCATGTTCCTCTATGTAGGCGCGCACCTTCTCCAGGCCCTCCCCTTCCTCGCCCGACCTTACAGCCGTGCTGCTTGCCCTGAGGGGCGCGACAGACAGGAATTCTACACAGGCGCCGGCCGGATGTGCAACCGCTCCGCCCCTGGTGAGGCAGACGAAGTGGACGAGCTTCACGAGCTCCTCGTAGCCATACCATCGCTCAAGGCCCGCAAGCAGGTCGTCACCCATGAGGAAGCCCAGAGTGCCCTCAACAGGGAAGAGGGAGTAGATGGCCTTGACGGTCTCGAGCGTGTAGCTCACGCCTCCCTTGGCGACCTCCCAGCCGCTGATGACGAGCTCCCGGCCTCTGGTGTCGAAATTCTCGAAGGCAAGATGCAGCATGGCCAGACGGTCGGCGCCGCTTGCAGGATGGCTGCCCGGCTTGAAGCTCGACACACATGTGGGCATGACGATGATGCGCTGGTAGTCTGTCAGCTCGATCGCCTTGGATACGATGTAGAGGTGTCCGCTGTGCACAGGGTCGAAGCTGCCCCCGAAGAGCAGCGTCCTCTTCCTGTCAGTACTCGTCGCGGTAGTGGGCAGTGTTGTCGACACGGCTGGTGAAGCCTCCGTCCTCGTCCTTCTTCACGATGCCGGCCTGGCTGACCGTATGGATGAAGGCCTTCTTGACCTCCTCCACGGTCTCGTCCATGTAGATCGACAGCGGATGGACAGGCGTCGGAGCGAAGAGCTCGGTGAGCGCCTTGAGCCGGCTGCCGTCCTCATCCTCGTCGACCTTGCTCGCGATGATGATCTGGGGCTTCTCGAGGAGGGCCGGAGCGTAGTCGCCCAGCTCCTTGCAAAGGATCCTGTAGCTGTCGAGGTAGCCTTCGTCCGACAGGTCGATCAGGAAGGCCAGGGCCTTGGTCCTGGAGATGTGGCGCAGGAACTTGAAGCCCATGCCCGCACCCTGGCTCGCACCTTCTATGATGCCCGGGATGTCGGCCAGGATGATGTCCTGGTCGTCGTAGCGCATCGCTCCCAGCTGAGGGATCTTCGTCGTGAAGGGATAGCCTGCAACCTTGCTCCTGGCGTTGGTCAGGAGGTTCAGCAGGCTGCTCTTGCCTGCGTTGGGGAAGCCGACGAAGCCGATGTCGGCGATGACTAGGAGCTCGACGCCGACCCTCATCGCCTCACCCTTCTCGCCCGGCTGGGCGAATCGCGGCGTCTGGCGCGTGGCCGTGCGGAAGTGCCAGTTGCCCTGGCCTCCCCGCCCTCCCTTGAGGAAGACGAAGCGGCTCTCACCCGTCAGGTCCTTGATCACCTCGCCGGTGGATGCGTCCTTGATGACGGTTCCGGGAGGCACAGGAATCTCGACGTCGGCGCCGTTGCGTCCGAAGCAGCGGTCGCCCTGTCCGGGCCGTCCGTTCTCGGCGCGGTAGGTGCGCACCATCTTCAGGTGTCCGAGCGTGCGCAGGTTCTCGCGGACGACGAAGACGACGTCGCCACCCTTTCCACCGTCTCCTCCATCCGGACCGCCCTTGGGCACGAACTTCTCACGGTGGAAGGATACACAACCGTTGCCTCCGTCTCCGGAGGCAACGTCTATATAGGTCTCGTCAGAAAAGCCGAACAAGGCCTACCTCACTCGGCCGCCTCGACGATGGTCGCGTACTTGCGGTTGTTCCTGTTGACGTACTCGACCGTGCCGGGGACAAGAGCGAAGAGGGTGTAGTCGGTACCGAGTCCGACGTTCTTGCCCGGGTGGATGACAGTGCCCCTCTGGCGGACGAGGATCTCGCCTGCCTTGACGACCTGACCTCCGAAGCGCTTGACGCCAAGGCGCTTAGCCTTAGAGTCGCGTCCATTGCGTGATGAGCCGCCGCCCTTCTTGTGTGCCATTGAAGCGCCTCCTTATGCGTTGATCTTGTCGACCGTGATCATGGTGTACTGCTGCCTGTGGCCCTGAGTCCTGCGGTAGCCCTTCCTGCGGTGGAACTTGTAGACCTTGATCTTCTCACCCTTGACTTCGCTGCCCACAGTGGCCTTGATGGAGGCGCCTGCGACGTAGGGAGTGCCGAAGCTGGCCTTGTCCCCATCGATGACAGCGAGAACCTTGTCCGTCTCATAGGAAGATCCCTCTTCCATGTTGAGCAGATCGACCTGCAGACTCTGGCCCTCTTCGACCTTGTACTGCTTGCCGAGAATTTCTACGAGTGCGTACATTGCGTTTCCTCTCGAGTCTTTTGATTTCTCCACGGAGCTTAGCCGTAGCCGCCGACTGTGGCAAGCGCAATGGAGGGGAAAGGACCACGAAGAGGAGAAAAAAAGGGAATTCGACCGAACGAACGGTAGACAAGAGGCTCCGTTTCTGCTTCGATTGCATCATGACATCCCAAGAGATCATCCGCAAGGCCGTGAGGATCGTCGCCGAGGACGGCTACGACAGGCTAACGCTCTCGTCCCTGGCCCAGGAGCTGGGCGTGAGCAAGGCTGGCATCTACCACCACTTCTCAAGCAAGGAGGAGATCATAGATGCCATCTACACCCACTACGAGGCAGACATGCTCCACCTCGGCTTCAGCGTCGACTTCTCCCGGCCGGCCGACGAGGTCCTCTCGACGGCCCTCTCCCACTGGAGGAGCATCTTCACATCCCCTGAGCGCAGCCTCTTCATATCGATGGTGGAGCAGAGGCGCGACGTGGACGAGAGGGCCTGGAGGGACGCCAACAGCCTGCGCCTGATGGTCCAGAGCCAGAGCGAGGCCATCTTCGAGCACATCGACTCGAGGAAGGACGCAGACGTCCAGCTCATGGCCCTCCTCTTCTCCTCTGCGCTCTACGAAGGCCTGGCGCATGGAGGCATGGATCTGGACGACATCGCAAGGCGCACGCTCGCAAGTCTGCGTTGACAGCCGGATGGCGACGGCGTATCTTCTCATGCTATGGTCAGGAAAGAGGACAGGCAGGCGACAATAACCCGTGTGAGCCTCACGGGCATCGTGGTCAACACGATACTTGTCGTCTTCAAGGCGGCAACAGGCCTTGCATCAGGCTCGGTATCGGTGATCAACGACGCGGTGAACAACGCGGCCGACTCGGTCTCATCCATCGTCACGATGGCCTTCTACTCCATCGGCAAGAGGAGGCCCACGCGCAAGCACCCCCTCGGCTACGGCCGCATGGAGTACCTGTCGGCCCTCATCGTCTCCCTCCTCGTCCTCGTGACCGGCGTCCAGTGCCTCAGGAGCGCCATCGAGGCGATCATCAACCCCAGCGTCCCCGACATGAACGCATTGGGCATCGCCGTAATCGTCGTCTCGATCCTGGCCAAGGTCTTCCTCAGCCGAATCAGCACCACAAGCGGACGGCGTGTCGACTCCCAGGCCCTCGTCGCGACTGGCAAGGATGCGCTCTCCGATGTCCTCGTCACCTCGCTGACCCTCATCTCCGCCCTCCTGGGCCCGCTGACGAAGCTGCCCGTCGACGGCATCGCAGGTGTGCTCGTCTCCCTCTTCATCCTCTACGCAGGCATCTCGTCCATCCTCGAGACGGCCAGCTCGATCATGGGAGAGCGCCCCGACTCCGAGACGGTAGGCAAGATCAGGGCAGTCATCGCGAAGCATCCCCCGCTCAAGGGCGGCTACGACATCATCCTCCACAGCTACGGCCCCGAGCGCACGCTGGGCACATGCAACGTCGAGGTTCCCATCGACACCCACGCAGAGGACATCTTCGACGCGATGACGGATGCGACGCATGACATCATGAAGAGCATGGGAATCTACCTGACCTTCGGCATGTATGCGGTCAACGACTACAGGAGCGACGTCAGGCAGATGAAGGAGCGTGCCCTCGCCGTCATGAAGGAAGCCTCTGACAGCGTCCTCTCCCTCCACGCCTTCCACGTCCACTTCGACACGCGCATGGTCCACTTCGACGTCGTCGTCGACTTCCGGGTCCACAACTACGCCGAGCTCAAGAAGCAGCTCGAGGCCAGACTGAAGGAAGAGTGGCCCGACTTCGACTTCGAGTTCTGGATCGATCCCGACTACGCCTGACGGAAACCATTATACTATCGTTTGCATATTGGCTTTCCACCTGCTAGAATGCTTCCTATGAGAAAGGAAGCGAGAGAGCGTGTAGGCTTCAAGGTCGACGATGGAGGAAGGACCATTCCCCTCCTCGCCGTGGCCTTCGTGGTCATCTTCTTCGTCTCCTTCGCCCTGGGCCGCTATCCTGTAGACCCGATCACGCTTGTGAAGGTCCTCCTCTCCCGCGTGGTCGACATCCCCGTCACCTGGAGCCGGCAGGTGGAGACTGTCATCTTCAACATACGCCTGCCCCGCGTCCTGATCGGGGCCTTCATCGGAGCGGGCCTGAGCCTGTCCGGCCTCGTCTACCAGGGCATCTTCCAGAATCCCATGGTCTCTCCGGATGTGCTTGGCTCGACGAGCGGAGCTGCCGTCGGAAGCGCGCTTGGCATCCTGCTTGGCATGGGCTACTTCTCCATCGGCGCCATGAGCTTCCTGGGCGGTCTGCTGGCCGTGGCCATCGTCCTCCTGATTGCGCGGCGCGTCCCTTCCCAGCCCGTGCTTGGCCTCGTCCTGGCGGGAATCATGGTCTCCAGCCTCTTCAACTCGACCCTGAGCTTCATCAAGCTCGTCGCCGACACGGACGACGTGCTTCCCCAGATCACCTACTACCTCATCGGAAGCCTGACGAGCACACGCGACAGCGACCTGGTCGCATGCGCCATCATCGTCAGCGCATGCTCGATCATACTCTACCTCTTCCGCTGGCCGCTGAATGTGATGACGCTCGGCGAGGAGGAGGCGGTGAGCCTTGGCGTCGACACGAGGCTGACGCGTCTTGTCGCCATAGCATGCGCCACATTGATGACGGCAGTCTCGACGGCCGCTGCAGGCATGATCGGCTGGATCGGCCTCGTCATCCCCCACCTCGTGCGCATGATGACGGGCTGCGACTACCGCAAGACGATCCCAGCGACCCTGCTGCTCGGCTCGAGCTTCCTCATGGCCGTCGACACCATCTCCAGGATAGCGACGACCAGCGAGATTCCCATAGGCATCCTCACGAGCTTCATCGGAGCGCCCTTCTTCCTCTATCTGATCATCAGGGAGGGACGGCGGACATGAGACTCGACATCAGAGGCCTCTCATTCAGCTACGATGGTCAGCGTCAGATCCTCGACAAGCTCGACCTTACCTTCAGCTCCGGCGACTTTGTCGTCGTGCTCGGCCGTAACGGAGCGGGCAAGACGACGCTCTTCCGCAACCTGCTTGGACTGTTGAGGCCCCAGAGTGGCACTGTCGAAGTCGACGGTGTCGACTTTCTGCACCTCAGCGCCAAAGAGAGGGCCAAGCGCATCGCCTACATCCCTCAGGAAAGCCACCCAAGCTTCTCCTACAGCGTCCTGACGACCGTCCTCATGGGGACGACAAGCCAGATCTCCACCCTCGCCTCCCCCGGCCAGAAGGAGATGGAAACCGCCCTGGCCGCCCTGAGACGCTTCAGCATAGAGGATCTTGCAAGCAGACGGGTCGACAGCCTCTCGGGTGGAGAGCGTCAGCTCGTCATGTGCGCCCGCGCCCTGGCGCAGAATGCGCCCATCCTCCTCTTCGACGAGCCTACGAGCAGCCTGGACTGGGGCAACCAGATACGCACGCTCGAGAACATAAGGAGACTGACGAAGGAGGGCTACCTGGCCATCGTCTCGACCCACAACCTCGAGCAGGCGCTGAACTATGCCAGCCGCATCGTCATGCTGTGCGACGGCAAGCTCGTGGCCGACGCCTCCCCACAGGAGCTTGCCATGCAAGGCTCGCTGTCCAGCTTCTACGGACTGGACGTGAGCGTGGAGCGCATCAGGGGACACTACGTATGCATACCCCAGACGGAGGATGACGATGGCATGGTGGACTGAAAAGCGCATCGCCTTCTACGAGCGGGCCCAGGAAGCATCTCCATTCACAAGCCAGCTGGCGGACCTCATCGAGCCCTGCCTGACGGGCAGCATCGCCGAGCTAGGCTGTGGACTAGGCTTCATGACGGACGAGCTGAGACGGAGAGGCCATGTCGTGACAGGCTACGACACCGACCCGCTGGCCCTCGCCTACGCAAGGTCCCACTTCCCCCTCTCCTCCTTCAGCGGCGAGGACTGCTACAGCCTGAAGGATGTGGCCGACACTTCCCTCGCAGTCTTCTTCGGCCGCCCAACAGTGGACGACAACCTCACAAGGCTGATGGACACATGCACACAGCGCCTCGTCTACATCGCCAACGAGCACGCCGACGCGGCCCAGTGCGACTGGCACATCAGCGCATCAACCGAGGCCTTCCTGAAAGACAGGGGATGTCGCTTCACAGCCAAGAGGTGCTCGCTCTCCTTCGACCAGCCCCTTTTGGACGAAGTGGAGCTTGCCGAGTGGACACAGGAGAACTACACGAGAAGGGGCCGCACTCTGACACGCCCCGTAAGTAGACGGACCCAGCTCTGGCCGATCGTGGTCGAGTGCGGCAAGGCCTTCACAATATTCATCATCGAAAAGAAAAGGAACTGAAATAATATGAAGAGAATCGCAATCATGATGCTCGTCTTCACCATGGCACTGGGCACACTGGGCGCCCAGGGAGCCGCCGAAGTGGACACCAATGCGACGGAGGAGACGAGAAGCTTCACAGACGACCTCGGACGGACTGTAGAGGTTCCGTCCTCAATCGACAGCGTCGCACCCTCCGGCTCGATGGCCCAGGTCATTCTGCTGACCTTCGACGCCAGCCTGATCGACGGTCTCACAACCTCCATGGACAGTGAGGAGGCCGCCTACTACTACTCCGGCCTCAAGACGGACATCCCCGTCCTGGGCACCTTCTATGGCAAGAAGGCCAACCTCAACAAGGAGGCCCTGATTGTTGTCGATCCCGACGTCGTCATCGACATCGGAGAGATCAAGGGCTCGACGAACGAGATGGTCAGCGACCTGGACGTCCTCCAGGAGCAGATCGGCATCCCTGTCGTCTTCGTCGAGAGCTACCTTGCCGACACGGGCTCGACATACCGCCGTCTGGGCGAGCTGCTTGGCGATGAGGCGCGTGGCGAGGACCTGGCCGCCTATGCCGACGAGGTGGTAGCCTACGCGGCAGACATAAAGGCGGAACTCGGAGGACAGGTGACCTTCTACTACTCGTCTGCGGTCGACGGACTGGAGGCCATCCCTGAAGGCAACTTCCACGGCGAGGTCCTCGAGGCTGTGGGTGGAGTCAACGTCTGTCCCGCCACCTTCTCCAGCGGAGGCAATGCGATGAGCCTGGAGCAGATCTTCATCTGGAACCCTGACGTCATCGTGCTCGGAGACGAGGACGCATACAAGACGGTCACCGCCCCCTCAAGCGACTGGGAGAGCCTCGACGCCGTGAAAGAAGGCCGCGTCTACCTTGTTCCCGAGCTGCTGAACAACTGGATCGACAGCCCGCCCTCGATCAATCGCCTCATCGGCATCTACTGGGCTGCCGACATGTTCTACGACGACCAGGCTGGAGTCGACGTCAAAGCCGAGGCCGAACGCTACTACAGCCTCTTCTACGGCTATGAGCTCCAGGACACGGACCTGGCCAAGTACGGAATCTGAGGACAACGGCAAGCACAAGGAGGGGCTGGCACATCGCCGGCCCCTTCCTCATACCCACACCCCATTCAGAAGTACTTCATTGAGGCAATCCTGCTTCCAAGTCAAATCACAGCACAAATCCAAGTGTTCTTATGTAATCGACAATTCCAATGCATGGAATGGCAAATGGTCAGCGACATTTGGAATCTTGATCCTTTTTCGGCACCCGGGAGAGGCGAAGACTTCGAACGAAACGATAGTATTTCCAGTAACGATTGCGGATGCGATCAACCATGGATCGGCTACATCTATATTTGCAAACCAGGCATCCTTGGCCGCCTTGGTGAACTTGTTTCCGGGATTGAATACGAATGCGAGTACTTGCTGGTAGGCGTCAACTATATCCTGCTGGTCAGTTCCTACAACATATGTTTTGTGCCTCTTCATCCACTCGGCAAGCCAGCCTTGCCCCTTGACGATTTCATTGTAGACCACATCAAGGACGATGGCCCTCTTTTCCACAATCGAAGCGGAAACCGCTTCCCATACGCTTGGGAAGATATCATGTGGATAATAGTCCCGCTCACCAGTAATCAGTATGTTCGAGTCCAGAAGAAGGCTGCTCATTCCGTCACCTGAGCCATCAGTTTGTCATATTTGCTGCCCCAGCATCCGGTCAGGCGGAAAGCATCCGTGTATCTGGTCCGACCTTCCTGCAGACTTGCCCTGAGCATATTGAGGAAATTGTGGTCGAGGCGGGCGGCCTTCGTGTTGTAATAGTTGCCCCCTGCTTTCCTCTTGGCGATAGCATTGGAGATTGTAGAGAGAACCTCATCCCGCACATCAGAAGAAATCAAGCCCAAGCTGTATGTCCTATGGACGGCTACAGACTTTGAGCATCTGAATCTGCTTGCAACAGCATCGAGACTTGATGCCTTGGAGATAAGATTCTGTGCTGCCCAGAATTCTCTAAGCTCAGCTTCAGGAACCATGATTTCCGCAGCCACCCGATTGCAGAACGACTCTTCATCAACACCACGCATCAGATCATCACTTCCCTTCGCGATATGGACAAGTTCATGAAGAAGAGTGAAGGCTTTGGCACGGACATTGTCCCTTGAATTTATGAAAATCAAGGGCACAATGCTGTCATAGAGTGCAAACCCCCGGAATTCGTCAAGGCTGAGGACACGATGAGTGTTGTCGGAAACGATTCCACTCTCGAAGATGAATACCTGACACTTGCCAGCGATAGAGCGAATATGGTCATAGGCTTTGTCGCTGGAGACGGACCTGTACCAGTCGACATCAAGATGAAGCGCTTTTCTGAGCAGAGAAGCGGCCTCCATGACAGACTGACCATTCAGTATCGCCGCGATAGGACATCGGTCAAGCTCCACTTCCTCAGCTTCGTCGCGCAACCAGTCCTGTATGGCTTCCATTTTGCCGACAGTATCACGGAGGTTCGGGCTCATGTCATGCTTCAACCTGCTGCCAAGAGTCCTGAAGGCCGGAGAGTCCTGTTCAAATGCGACAGGCTGAGTCAATAGGAAATAACCGAATGGAACCATGAGCTGTTTACTCATCTCGGCAATCTGTTTGAGAGTCGGCCTCTTTCCTTCTTCCCACTGTAAAAGCTCATGCTCATTGGCTCGCACTGCGTCTGGATCCGCGATGGAACGGATCCAGGGGATGATACCATCATGTACACTGACTGACGCACGCATAATCTCAAATGAATTATACATGATTTCTGCCACATCGTCCTGAGCTTTACGGTCTATTTTGGGGCGAGGTTCTGTCAGATCAATACGATACCCGACCACAAGCAATGACTTGGCTCAAACTGCGACGTCCGAGTTTACACTCCTGACGAAGTAGATTACGACGCCAATCAAGAAGACAGCTTTAACGATTGCACCACCATGGAGCATGAGATTGTCTTTCATAAAGCCGAAGTGTGTTTGCTAGCTTAGTCTGTCCTCAAATTGCTTGGAACTCCTGACCACTTGCTGCCGGCATGCTTTGTCCGTGAATAAAGAGTGTCTGCCAAGATGCCATGACCGCCAAAGACGACAAAAGCCCCCGAAGGGGCTGACGGAAACAAGGAAGAGGACTACCTGTCTTCTTCCGGGGCGAATGTTGGAGTCATGTACGGCCTCACGTCGAAAAGGTATGGTCCGTCATCCTCGGAATCTTTCACCTCATCTGTGACTGGATGTCTGCAGGATGCACCTTTTGCAATTCTGCTGTTGTAGTACTCATCCCACTCCCAGTTCTTGAAACCGTAGTCTGAGGATACGTTCTCGGCAACATTCTGCAATGTGGCCGTGTCGTACTTCTTCGAGACCGCCACGAGGGAACGTATCGCGTGGCGGTGGAAGATCTCCTCGCTGACCAGCTTTCTGAGTTTGCCGACGAGGGCCTCAAGATAGACCACAGTAGCCTCACAGGTGAGGTTGCTCCACCCGGTCGTCCACAGCTCGTCCTGCAGCTCAAGACACTTCTTCGTGAGCATCTCAAGCCTTGTTCGTAAGCGGTTATTAGCCATCCATTCATAATGCTCCCTTAGGTGTTTACCATGAGGGCATGAACCAGAACCATGATACAGATTGTCAGAAAGGTGCCATGAAAGCAGTCTGCGCCAATGACGAGCGGCTCGCAATCGGGAAGCTCTACCATGAGGCCAACGTCAACGGAGAAAGCATACGATCAATCGCAATTCGCGAGGGGATCCATGAATCCACCGTCATGAGGAGGATTGGCGCCTACCGCGCCAGCATCGGGATGGAGGTGCCAGCCTCCTACCTCAACTGGAATGGAAACAGGAGACGCGAAAAGTCTGGAGGCCAGCCTCTCGTGCTGGTCAGAAAGGGCGGTGCGCCAGTAGCAGGACCATCCCAGGATGCGCCCAGGGCCATCCCGGTGGAGATCGGAGGTGCGAGGATCCTCGCCGACGAGACGACGATAGGGGCTGTCGTCAGTGCGCTCAGCGCACTCTGGCAACAAGGTCGCCTGTGAGATGGTATGGGGTCTTCCTGTCCGGATCGGGGACCGCTTCGAGGCGGAGCCTCCTGGCCTCCTGGATTCCCTTCAGGTCGATGTTCCAGGGCAGGAGGGCCTCCCAGTCCGCATCCCCGGATGGTTGATTTCGCCTGACGCTAACAACTAGTCCATCTCCGCAATTTTACACAACGGATCATACAGAAATGCAATGATCCGGAATCAAGAATCTTTATTCGGAAATATCATCGGCGGAAACAAAAGCCTGCATGGCCATAGGACACACAGGCCTCAAAATCCTTAGAAGGAGTAACCGAGAGAGAAGAACGGACCGGTAAGCGTCACCCAGAACATACCGTTGCTCGTCCTTCCGCCGAACCGGAGGAAATCCATCCTCACCCCTGCACCTCCACGCAGGAACACCCGCTCGGTCATGTAGTAGTCCAGACTCACGCTCGAGGATACTCCGAAACGTCCTTCGTCTGAGCCTATCCCGCTGACATGAGGCCCGACTCCGACAACCAGATCGAAATTCTTGACGGGCGTTTTGAACATGTATCCGGCAGAAAGCACAAGCGATGCTGATCCGTTGCGCGCAGCTGTCGCACTCACTCCGAGACCGGCATAAAGGCCATGATTCGCATTGAACATGACATCCGTTTCCGCCGAAACATCGAAGACCATCTGGAAGTCGCCTCCGGTGTTTCCTCCCTGCGTACCGAAGCCCATGCTGATTGCGGAACCGCCGATACCTCCGACCAGATCCACCTGTGCCGCGGCAAAAGCTGCCGGAAAAACAATGAGCAATAAAATCAGGACCAAAGAAAACTTCTTCACCATTAACCCCTCCTGACATATGAATATTGGATGGTGATTCATACCGAACCCCTACTTGAATTGTCCGGGTGGAACAGGCGTTTGGTCAAGGAAAAATTGAAAGGAAACAAATCGCATCGGTAGAAAAGGACAGCCACTCAAACCGCCTGACATAACGAAAAAAACTTCGCGTATTTTCTGTACCAAGGAACACCGAACAATTCATACAGGACGAAAGAGATCTTCTGTGAAGCCGCCCCTGTGGACATACAACAAGATTCCTTTCTTTGTCTATCTTATATCTCTTAATCCGTATCTTCTGAGTTTTAGGTAATATGGAGGCCTCAAGCTGAAGTATTGAGGCCTGCCAGTACACCTTCAATATCTACATTGAACTTCGAGAGGAAAGCCTTCCTTTTATCGGTAAGCTTCTGCACTTTCCACTCTCCCGTGCTCCTGCATGCTGCAATCGATGAGAGCTTCACTCTGAAATCCTTGAAGGAAAGGTTTTTCAGCATGTTGTTGCTCTTTATGTCATGCAATGCATCGTAGGCCATCAAGCTCGAGAGGTGGTTCAGGAACAGCCAGGCCTCGAAGGAATACCTGTCACGCATGAATGAGGAATCGAAGTCGAGAGTGTTGTCGTAGATGCGGAAGAAGTCCTCTATCCACTCGCGCTTCTTGTAGTACTGGTAGATGTCCTCTGCACTGCAGGATGCAATGTTTGTAATCAATGACAATGTGCCGGCACGGGTGGGATCCCCGAATACGGACAATGGATCAACAGGACACTTCAGTTCGGCAAGACGCTCGTCGGAGAGCAGCGGCGTCCACCCCTTGGTACGTCTTTCCTCCTCCTTGCGGGCCCTTTCAAGGTTTTCTGCATTCAGCCTGGCGGTTCTCCTGAAGCTGTCTCCCATCTCCTTCTGCCGCATCTTCTGGTCAAGGAAGATGCAGATTCGTCTTCCATCCTCAAGCATGCAGTCCTTGAAAAGAATAGGCCTTCCCGCATAGGTGAAACCGCCCTGGTAAAGAGCCTCGCTGACAGGCATGAGCGGAGAAAGTTCACTGCTGTTCCTTTTCAAGGGAAGAACATAATTCAGATCCTTATCTTCCATGAGATCGATGTTTCCTTCCCCGTTGAATCCCTTGTCGCCGATGATGGCCACATTCTTCTTGTCTATTCCCATCTCTGCGATGACATCCGAGAATGCAACACTGTCTATGACATCTCCATCTTCCGCCTTGTAGTAGGCGGGAAAACACTCGCTGCCGTCGATGGAAAACGCACAGATCAGATTGGACTGGGGCTCGAACCTCATCTTCGAATCATATCCGAGATGGGCGCTCTCAAGTGTCTCTGAATGGGAGATCAGACGGTGCCCATCAAAGAGCATGAACGATGACGACTTCTTCTCATAAGCGCCTACCATGAACAGCCTGATGTGTTTCCTGTCCCTGCCGACCCTCTGCAGAAGCGGAGTGATGTCGTCCTTTGAAAGCCTCAGTTCAGGATGTATTTCCGACAGGATTGAACATTCATACCTGTCTGCAATCCTCTTGAGCGGGGATTCGTGGACAGCCCTTATAAGTGCGATGGCAAACAGCTGCTGCCAGCAATCAGGGAAATGGACCTGCAGCTGGGTGCGGATGTATTCGCACCTTTTGTAGAAATAGGAGGTGGCTCCAGCCTCCTTGATCTCGATCTCCTCTTCCACTTCTGGCAGAGCTGCACCCCTCTTGGGATGGAACCCATCCTCCTTTATGGCGCCGAGATACTCGCCACTCTTCTTCCGGGGCCTCTTGCTCTCCTTGTCATATTCGCAGCTCGTGCGGTAGAGATACCACTTGCCGCTGATGAGCTTGATCTCTGTGTTTGGCGGCTTCTTGAAAGAAGCAACATAGTCCGGTTTCTGTGCCATGTCTCATATCCCCTAAGTTAGGTAATATGATTCTAGCATGAGAAAGGGGCTTTTGCAAGCCCCAGAATGTTGTTTCTTCAAGAATTACTTGGATTTCACTGTTTAGGCCATATACCCTAAATTCAGAAGATACGGTTTAATCAGAATTGTGCGTCTAAGTAACATAGTAATCATGACCACTAGCACAGCTGGTGGTATGAGATGCCCCTATAAGGGGCCCATTACCGGCAGCGGCTAAAAGCCGCGTACCAATGCACCTATCACCGCATCAGGCCCCAAGATGGGGCCACTTCACATCACTCGACGCCGAACTGGTCGGCCTCTTCCTGATCCTTTATGTACTGACGGATCACCGATTCGTTCAACCCTACCGTACTGACATAATACCCACGAGCCCACAGCGTCCTGTCCCGACCAGTCCGGCGTCTCTAATCCAGGTTCTCGTCGATCAGCTGCAGTGCGCTCTTCCCCTTCAGGCAACCCATCACTTCCGCTACTGATAGTTTCGGGGGAATCCTCAGGCTGATGTGCACATGGTCGATGCACATCGCCCCCTCAACCATCTCTATCCCCTTGTTGTGGCACAACCGCTTGATGATGAGCATCAGCTTCTTCCTGACTTCTCCGTACAGGACTTTCCGCCTATACTTAGGGATGAATACGATATGATACGTACAATCCCACTTCGTATGGGCTTGGCTCTTATCTGGCATCCTTCTCCTCCTGTGGCTGTATTGGTGCATTGGTACGCCCCTCTACATTACCACAGGAGGTTTTCGGTTTAACCCTCTACCGCACCACAGGCTTAGCCTGTGGATTTCTTATAGTTGTTAAATCATATATTCAATTCTGATTTTGGCATTATATTTTTGTTGTAGGATTTGATGCGGCATTCTCTTAAGTCTGGACGTATTCAGACAAAGAGTGGCCCCCACCGTCCCCTTCCCTTCCTGGGTTGTGAGAGTCTGCGAGGCGTTGTTTGTCTGTCGTGTCGTCCCTGGATATGCCAAGGGCCTTGCAGGAGTGATCCCACAAGGCCCTTGGCTTGTTTCTCGCTTGAGTCTTACTTGATTCTCGGCCTAGCCTCGTCAAGCAGCATCTGGAGCTTGGCGGAAGGCTTCTCGAACTTCGAGAGGAAGATCATCGCGGCGATGATGTAAGGCTTGTAGCTGGCCTCCTTGTAGAGGGGAACGAGGTAGCGGTCGAAGACGGAGCGGTCGACCTCGCCCTCCTTGCATGAAAGGCCTGTGATGTCGGCTGGCAGGCAGTGCATGTACAGCGCCTTGCCGTCCTTCGTCGTCTTCATCAGATCCTCGGTGCATGTCCAGTCCTTGAACTTCGCATTGTTCTCGAGACAGCGCTTCTCGAGGTCCTTGAGGTCGTCGAAGCGGCCAGCCTCGACCAGGCGGGTCCTCTCTTCCATGACGGCGTAGGGAGCCCAGCTCTTCGGGTAGACGATGTCGGCATCCTTGAAGGCCTCCTCCATCGAGTCGACCTTGCGGAAGGATCCTCCGGAAGCCTTGGCGTTCGCGGCGGCAACGTCCTCGACGTCCTTCATGATGTCATAGCCTTCGGGATGTGCCAGGACGACTTCCATGCCGAAGCGGCTGAAGAGTCCGATGATGCCCTGGGGAACTGAGAGCGGCTTGCCATAGGAAGGCGAATAGGCCCAGGTCATTGCGATCTTCTTGCCCTTGAGGTTCTCGACCCCGCCGAAGTGGTTGATGACATGGAGCATGTCGGCCATGGACTGGGTCGGATGATCGATGTCGCACTGGAGGTTGACCAGAGTCGGCCTCTGCTCGAGCACGCCGTCCTTGTAGCCTTCGGCCACGCTGTCGGCGACCGTCTTCATGTAGGTGTGGCCCTTGCCGATGTACATGTCGTCCCTGATGCCGATGACGTCGGCCATAAAGGAGACCATGTTGGCCGTCTCGCGGACGGTCTCGCCGTGGGCGATCTGGGAGATCTTCTCGTCGAGGTCCTGTACTTCGAGGCCGAGCAGGTTGCACGCCGAGGCGAAGGAGAAGCGTGTGCGCGTCGAGTTGTCGCGGAAGATGGAGATTCCAAGGCCGGAGTCGAAGACCTTGGTCGAGATGTTGTCCTCGCGCATAGCCCTCAGAATCTCTGCGACCTGGAAGACGGCTGCGATCTCGTCGTCGCTCTCCTTCCAGGTGTGGAAGAAGTCGTTGAGATACATTCTGCTGGTGTCGAGCTTCGCCAGCACCTCGATCATGGCCTTGATTTCGGCTTGTGTCCTCATGTCTTGTCTCCTATGTGAAGAATGTGCTTTGTCTATAGCCACACTCTAGCACGGCTTTCGACAGCTGACAAGCAAAAGTGTTGCAGAGTGTTGCAAAAGTGGAGTCGTCAGCGCACTTCGATGACCCACTCGCCCCTTTCCTGGAAGTGTCCGACGATCCTGCCATCGTCGCCGAAGGTTTCCAGGAAGCGCTCCGCCTCGCCTTCAGTCATGGCGAGGGCGAGCGGACCTGAAGTCTGGGGGTCGTAGAGGACGTCCTCAAGCTCCCTTGGCAATGTGGAGGAGACGTGCACCTTGCCCTCAAGATGTTCCCTGTTGCTGTAGGCGCCCTCTGGAATCAGGCCGTAGCGGGCGTATTCCAGGGCCACGTCGAAGACGGGGATGCTAGTGGAGTCGAGGATGAAGGACAGGCCGGCCCCCTGGCACATCTCGTTCACATGTCCAAGCAGTGAGAAGCCGGTGATATCCGTCGCGGCGCTCACAGCCAGACCACTGGCCACCTGGCAGGCCCTTCGGTTGAGCGTCTTCATGCTCTCAAGCGCCTTGGCAGTAGCCTCAACGCTTGCCATGCCGGCCTTGGTCGCCGTGTTGATGATCCCCACGCCAAGATTCTTCGTGATGACCAGGACATCGCCTGGGCGCGCACCCTTGTTCGTCCACAGTCTGTCCTTCGTCGTGAAACCGGTGACGGAAAGGCCGTACTTGATCGTGCTGTCGGCTATCGTATGGCCTCCGGCGATCACGGCGCCAGCCTCGCGGACCTTGTCCTGGGCGCCGAGGAGGATGGAGCGCATGATATTCAAGTCCATGCATGACGGGAAGCACATCACGTTCATCGCGACCGCAGGCTCCCCACCCATCGCATAGATGTCGCTCAGGGCATTGGCTGCGGCAATCTGGCCATACTCGTATGGATCATCCGCGACGGGCGGAAAGAAGTCGACGGACTCTATCATGACCCTGCCATCACCAAGGTCCCAGGCAAGGGCGTCGTCCCCCGTCTCGATGCCTACGATGAGGCGCTCGTCCTCCATCAGAGGCAAGGATGAAAGTATCTTCTCCAGCTGGGCCGGCGGCAGCTTCGCCGCACAGCCCGAAGTCTTCACTGTGCTTGTAAGACGGACCATCGTCCCTCCTTCATGACATACACGGCCTCATGGCTGCCGCACTCCTCAAGAGGAGCCTCTCCCGTGACGATGAGGGCGGTCCCGCAGCTCGATGAGATGGAGCGTGGAACCGGAACCAGCTGGCAGCCCAGGCCCAGTGCGCTGAGGTTCCTCTTCATTCTGGCCGCATCGTAGTGGGAATGGAAGGTGATCAGGATCTGCTTGCCTTCAGCAGCCATCCCTTTCCCTCTTCAATGCGCTCCACCGTGAAGCCGGTCGCTTCGAGGAAGCGGGTGACGTTCTCACGGCTGGCGACGTTGTCGACGACGACCTCGATGCCGCCATCAAGGCCCTTGACCGCCTTCTTCGTCATGATGACGGGTTCTGGGCAGCTCAGTCCACTTGTGTCTATCCTCTTCATCTCAGGCCTCCTTTCTTCTGTTCGCGACGACGACCGTCACCGAAAGCAGGGCGAAGAAAACGATTATCAGGACGGTCGCGACCTTGCCTGCACCCGTCGCACCGGCGGTGGAGCTTGCAAGGCCGAAGTTGTGGGCGAAGGCTCCTCCTATGACGAGGCCGAGCACTGCGGCCGTGCTGTCGCCGCTGCCCTCGCCAGCGAGGATCAGCTGGCGCAGCGGGCAGCCTCCAAGCAGCACGCTGCCGAAGCCGACGACGACCATTCCGAGTATGTTCCACAGCCAGTCGGTGTGTGCGACGCTCTGGCCTTCGAAACCGAGCCTGAAGTTGCCGGAGACGAGGTTCAGGACCAGGGCGACGGCGAAGACGGAAGCGAAGCCTGTGATCAAAGTGGTGTCACGCATGAGGAAGATGTCCCTGACGCCTCCTGCGAAGCACAGGCGGGAGCGCTGAGCCAGGGCGCCTACGACCAGGCCCATCAGCAGCGAGGCGAAGATCGGGGCGTGCATGCTTCCCGGTCCCTCGGTGCTGGCCTTGAGGAAGGAAGGCGCCGTGAAGGCGAGGATGAGGAGGAAGACCGACAGGAGAGGTGCCGATGTGCCTTCGATGGCGCTGCACTCCTTCGTCCGTCCGAGGCTGAAGCCGAAGTTCAGCGCGATGCATCCCAGACCGATTCCGATGACGAAGCCGACAAGGCCGAAGAGTGCGTTGAGGTCTCCTGCCGCCAGACGGAGGACCATGCGCAGCGGACAGCCGAGGAAGACCAGGGCGCCGATCGAGACGCAGGCCGCGATGATGAACCTGATGACGGGCGACGAGCCGCTAGTCGGCCGGAACTCGCCGCGTGCCAGGGCGACGATGAAGGCGCCGAGCACCAGGCCAGGTATCTCAGGTCTAAGGTACTGGGTCGTAGCGCTGGAGTGCAAGCCGAGCGATCCGGCGATGTCACGCAGGAAGCATGCGATGCAGAAGCCCATGTTTCCAGGATTGCCCAGAAGTACCAGGATGAAGGCGGCCGCCGCGACGACAGCGCCTGCTGAAAACAGTACAAGTCTCTCTCTGTGAACTTTCATGCTTTTCGATTCTACCATTAGCAATCTGTAAAAACAATGGGCTTGTGCTAGAATGGTCACCATGAGACGCGTCTACTTCGACAACGCGGCCACGAGCTGGCCCAAGGCCCCTGGAGTTCCCGAGGCCGTCATGCGCCATCTTCAAGACGAGTGCGTGAATCCGAACCGCACCTTCTCCAAGGCCATGGAAGCGGAGGAGGACAGGCTGCTCGCTCTCAGGGACAGGCTTTCGGCCCTCTTCGGGACCAGGAGTACGGCCGTCTTCACTCCCAGCCTCACCGAAGCTCTGAACGTCCTGATCGCAGGGCGTGGCAACAAGGATGGCACAGTCCTGTGCACGTCCTTTGAGCACAATGCTGTCATGAGGACATTGGCCATGCACTCCATCCCCTTCCGCCTCCTTCCACACGACACAAGCGGAGGCACACTCTGGGACGAGGCCGACAAGCTCGTCGACCACAGCTGCACACTTCTCGTCGTCAACGCGGCAAGCAACGTCAGCGGCATCGTCGCCGACCTGGAGAGGGCTGCCGACTTCGCCCGCCGCCACGCGCTCCCGCTCGTCGTGGACACGGCCCAGGCGACGCCATACATGGACATCGACATGGAGGCTCTAGGCATCTCCGCCCTCGCCTTCACAGCACACAAGGGCCTCCTCGCACCGGAAGGGCTTGGAGGCTTCATCGCCACCGACGACTACCTCTGTCAGCTCAGTCCGCTCATCGCGGGAGGTACAGGCAGCCAGTCGGACAGTCTCGAAATGCCAACATCGATACCTGACCGCTATGAGGCCGGCACCTTGAACACGCCAGCCATCGCAGGTCTGGATGCCGCCTTGGCACATCTTGAAGCGCACAGGAAAGAGCTGAGGGATGCCGAGAGGAAGGCCACAGTGAGGCTCTACGAAGCCCTCGCCAGGGTCGACGGCCTGGAGATCGTGGGCAGGACGGACCTTGATCGCCATGTGCCGCTCTTCTCCGTCACGACCGGGAGGATGGACCTTTCCAGGCTGACTGTGGAGCTGAGCCGGAGGGCCGGGATAGAGAGCCGGGTCGGCATGCACTGCGCGCCATGCGCCCACAGGGCTCTGGGGACCTGGCCCGGCGGAACTTTGCGCTTCTCGGCAGGACCCTTCACCACGGAAGAAGACTATGAGATCCTGACAAGGACGCTGAAGGAGGTGCTCGATGGGAATATATGAAGAGCTCGCGATGAGACTGAGGACAGAGGACGTCATCCTCTCGACGAGGAGGCTTGACGACGGAACCTTCGAGGAATGGCTTGGCGAAGGTGGAGAACAGGTCAGCCGCCTGGCCTACCCGCCCCACCTCGTCCTCTTCGGAGGTGGGCACATCGCACAGGCCCTCACCCCGATGGCCAAAGCGTGCGGCATCCGAGCGACAGTCGTCGACGACAGGGCCGAGGTGCTCACCTATGACCACTTTCCCCAAGGGACAGAGCTCATCCACTCCCCCTTCACCGAGCTGCCCGAGCAGAGGCTGGAGAGGATCGCGAAGCCCTACTATTGCATCTTCACACATGGGCACAGCGCGGATGCTGAATGCCTCAGCTGGGCGGGGACGAGGAAGAGCGCATACATCGGCATGATAGGCTCCAGGCGAAAGATCGAGGCATGCAAGGAGGTCGCACACGCCAGAGGAGTCTCTGAAGAAGTCCTGTCCACCATCCACAGCCCGATCGGCCTTGCGATAAACGCGGTCAGCCCGGCGGAGATCGCAGTCGCGATAATGGCCGAGATCATCTCCGTCTACAGGAAGGACAAGTCGACCATCTTCGTCGACAGCTCCCTCATCGAACGCATCGCCGCATCCAGAGGTACTGTGTGCCGCATCGTCAAGGCTTCCGGCTCCTCGCCTGGAAAGGAGGGAGCCCTCATGCTCATCGAAGGTGACGAAGTCCATGGAACGGTCGGCGGCGGCGAGGTGGAGCGGCTCGCCATCGAGGAGGCGAAGCGTACTGTGCGAGCCCACCTGGTCGACTACGACCTTTCCAAGGGAGGCGGTGCCGGCATGGTATGCGGAGGGGCTGTGACGATCGCCTTCACTCCTCAAGCATGATCTTCAGTATCTCGTTGTCCGTCTCCTTCATGCCCTCGCGGCCGACGCGGCCGAAGCTCTCGATCGTGGCTTCGATGTCGCGCCCGACGAGTCCTTCGCCCCGCTTGAAGCAGTTGCCTTCCTTCGTCATCTCGTAGCTCAGGATGGCCGCCTCCAGGGCTGAGGAGATCTTGGCCGCGCAGCTGGGCTTGGCGCCGTCGCATACGATGCCGCCGACGTTGGCGAGCACGTCCGTAATCGTCTGGCTGATCTCGTCATCGCTGCCACCAAGAAGGAAGCAGATGCCTGCGGCGGCACCTGTGGCCGCATTGACGGCTCCGCAGAAGGCCGAAAGCGGACCGATGTAGCGCTTCTGGTGGATCGCGGTCAGATTGGACAAGGCCAGGGCGCGCAGCAGCTCCTCATGGCTCTTGCCATAGGCGCGGGCGTATTCGATCACAGGCAAGGAGACTGTGAGGCCCTGGTTGCCCGAGCCTGAGTTTATGACCACAGGAAGGGGACAGCCCGACATCCTCGCATCGCTTCCAGCCGCGGCCATGGCACGGGCGCGGATGCGCACATCGCCGGCATCGTAATGGGTCAGCAAGGTCCGACCGACGGACACGCCGTACTTGCGCGACAGGCCCTCCTTCGCGATCGCGACATTGCACTCGATCTGGCGCTCCAGGATGGGAGCGATCTCATCTATGCCGACGCTCTTCGCGTAGTCTATGATGCGGCATACGGACAGCTGAGACCTGTCGGCCTTGTCCTGATTGTCACTGGTGGCGCACCTGGCCTTCTTGTCCAGGATGACGGTCCCGTCCTTCTCCAGATGCGTGATGTTCGTATGCTCGCCTGCGACCGTGCACCTAACGCTGTGGTCACCGGCCCTCCCCGTGATGTCTATATAGAGAGAGGGGACGTCCTTTGCGAGGGAAAGCGAGCACACTCCAGAGTCGACGAGATGAGCCGCCTTCGCCCTCGCCTCATCGTCTACGCACGAGAGGACCTCGAGGACGAGGTCATCCCGACCGGCGAGGGCGCCGAGGCAGGCTGCGGCCTCAATTCCCTTCATTCCACCCGAGTTGGGCACTGTGACGGCCTTGACGTTCTTTATTATGTTCCCGCTGGTGGCTATGTCCATGTGCTCAGGCATGGCGCCCAGGGTCTTGCGCACCACAGCGGCGCAATAGGCTATCGCGATGGGTTCGGTACATCCGAGGGCCGGCTGGAGCTCCTCGGCGAGGATCTGTGTGAAGGTGTGCATACAGTCGCTTGTCATGACACCAGGAATTCTAGCACAAGGGTCACAGTCTTTCCATCACGGCTTATTCCTACTAGACTCGTGGCATGGAGGTTCGCCATGAGGATTCTTGTCGTAGTCGACATGCAGAACGACTTCATCACGGGCGCCCTGGGCACAGTTGAGGCGCAGGGGATCGTGGAGGCTGTGAGGCGCAAGGTCGCCTCCTTCGACGGTGAGGTCATCTTCACCCTGGACACCCACACTGAGGACTACCTCTCCAGCCAGGAGGGGCGCATGCTGCCCGTCACCCATTGCGTGAAGGGGACCGAGGGCTGGAAGCTCGACGAAGGTCTGGAAGACTTCGCTTCCGCCCATGGCTGCCTGCGATTCGAGAAGCCGACCTTCGGCTCCACTGCCCTTGCCCACCATCTGGCGGCGAGGAAGGACGAGATCGAATCGGTCGAGCTCGTCGGACTGTGCACTGACATATGCGTCGTCTCGAACGCCCTGATCCTCAAGGCCGTCCTGAGCGAGACGCCCATCATCGTCGACAGCTCATGCTGCGCCGGAGTCACCACAGAGCGCCATCAGGCGGCCCTCGAGACGATGGCAAGTTGCCAGGTGATTGTCAGATAGAAGGAGGGAGGGCCTCGGCCCTCCCCCTGTCCTTGTCAGAACTTCCCCATCTCGTGGAGGATCTTCTCCGGTGTGATCGGCCAGCTTCTGACCCTGACGCCCACAGCGTCATAGATCGCATTGGCGATCGCCGGGGCCGCGCCGTTGGTCGCAATCTCCGAGATGCTCTTCGCGCCGAAGGGGCCATACTGGTCGTCGACGTCGATCAGGACTGCCTTGAAGTCCTCTGGAGCCTCGCCGACCATGGGCACGCCGTAGTCGGTGAAGTCCGCACTGAGGCAACGGCCATCCTTGTCGAGGACCATGTCCTCGTAGAGGGTGTGGCCGATCGACTTCATCGCCGCGCCGTACATCTGGCACAGCGCCAGCTCGGGGTTGATCGGAGTGCCGGCATCCTGGAGGGCATAGAACTTCTGAACCTTGATCTCGCCGGTCCTGCGGTTGACCGCCACCTGGGCGAAGTGCGCGCCGTAGGGAATGGCCGAATTGGCCGTGGCGAAGCTTCCCGTCCCGATGATGGCCCCCCTGCCGTCGCCGGCCAGGGCGTCATGGCTGAGCTTGGCGTAGCCCAGGACGCGGTCCGTCCGCTTCGAATGGACCTCTCCGGGAGCGCGCAGCTCCAGGTCGTCGACCTCCTCTCCAAGCTGGAGGACCGCTTCAGCGAGCACCTTGGCCTTGAGGTCCTTGACCGCATTCAGCGAGGCGTTGCCGGAGAAGTAGGTGCCGCTCGAAGCGTAGGCGCCCGTGTCGAAGAGGCAGCTGTCCGTATCGCCGGAGACGACCGTCACCCTGGACGGGTCGACGCACATCAGCTCGCATACGATCTTCGCGCTGATCGTATCCAGTCCCGTGCCAATGTCGGCGCCGCCCGAAAGGAGGACGAAGGAGCCGTCAGGCAGGAGCTTGCACTGCGCGTTGGCCTGGTCGAGGCCGGGCAGGCCAGAGCCCTGCTGGATCATGGCGAAACCCTTTCCTATGGCCCAGTCGGGATCGTCGCTGACCTCCCTGTGGCCCCAACCTATCATCTCAGCACCCTTTCTCAAGGCCTCCTTGACGCCACATGAGCCGACAGGTACGACATTGCCTTCCCTGCCCTCGCCAAGGCCCTTGAGGATCTCGAGCATGTAGCCTTCGTCGACGACGTTCTTCAGCGCCATCTCGAGGCTGTCCACACCGAGCTTGTGGGCCAGCTCGTCCATGCAGCTCATGATGGCGAAATAGCCCTTGGGGGCACCGTAGCCCTGGTAGGCTCCAGCCGGTGGGATGTTGGAGTAGTAGGTGTTCAGGTCGTAGTACATGTTGTCGACCTTGAAGAGGGGCAGCGTCTTGCTGCTGGCGTTCATCGGGACGGTGAGGCAGTGGTTGCCATAGGGGCCCGTATTGGCCCTGACATCCATGTAGATGCCCGTGATCGTGCCATCCTTCTTTCCAGCCATCTTCACCGTAAGGCGCATCGGATGGCGGGTCGAGTTGGCGATGAACTCCTCCTCGCGGCTGTTGCGGTAGTAGACAGGCTTGCCTGTGATCCAGGTCGCATAGCCGCAAAGGTCCTCGACGAGTATGTCCTGCTTGGAGCCGTAGCCTCCGCCGACGCGCTCCTTGACCACATGGACGCGGTTCTCGGGAATCTGGCAGATCTTCGCCACGATGCGTCTCACGTGGTAGGGCACCTGGGTCGAGCAGTGCAGCACCAGACGTCCGTTCTCCATGAGGCTGTAGCACACATGGGGCTCGAGGGGTGTGCACTGGACCTGGCTGGTCCTGTAGGTCTCCTCGACGACGGCGTCGGCCTCGCGGAAGGCCTTCTCCACATCTCCTATTCCACCATGGGCGCCGGCGGCGATGTTGTGCCTGATGTCGCCATGGAGGGGGAACTGGTAGATGACCTTGCCATCCCTCTCGTCGGCCGTGCTGTTGTACTGGTCCAGGTCCGATGGCGCTCCGCTGACATACTCGACCTTGCCGTTGTGGACGAGAGGAGCGCCTTCAGCCATGGCGTCCTCTACGCTGAGCACCGGGCTGAGTGGCTCGTAGGCCACATCGATCAGGGAGAGGGCCTTCTCTGCCGTCTTCCTGTCGACGGCGACGACGGCGGCCACGCGGTCGCCGACATGGCGCACCTTGCGGTTCATCAGCCTTCTGTCGTATGGGCTCGGCTCAGGCTCGCCTTGGCCTGCCTGCATGTAGTAGATGTCAGGACAGTTGAGGTGCGTGATGACGCACTCGACGCCTTCGAGGGCCTCGGCCCTGCTCGTGTCGATCGATGTGATGTAGGCCATGGCGAAGGGCGAGCGGAGGACGGCGAGCACGTAGGCACCCTCTTCCACCTTGTCCTCGACGAAGACCTTCTCGCCAGATACGAGGGCACGTCCATCGACCTTGCCGGTCGGCTTTCCTATGTACTTCAGGCCATCGCGGAAGCTGGGTCCCGTCTTCGTCCTGTATTCGCCATAGCGCCTCTTCTCCTGGACGAGCTGGACGGCCAGATGGAAGTGCTCGTAGCCTGCGTCGCGGATGAAGACCGAGGAGAGGGCCTCGTCGACGTCATGGCGCGTGGCGTCGGCCTTCCTCTCCAGGAGCCAGGTCAGGATCAGGGCGACTGTGGGCGAGTTGTAGGCGCTCTGGACGACGCCGGCGGCGATCATCGCCTCCTGGACGTCGTTGAGCTGCTGGCCATGCCTGAGGCTTTCTGCAGTGCGGATCTCATGGCCCTGGACCTGGTAGAGGAGAGTCAGGTTGGACGAGCGCAGCTTGCCGTCCATGATGACAACATCGCTGCCCGTGAAGCCCTCAGCGTCGTCGCTGTCGCGAACGCTCGTGCATCCAAGGCGGTAGAGGGCATCGCGCAGCCGCATCGTCATGTCGAGACTGGTCTCGATCCGTTTTCCGTTCAGTGTGAATACTGTCATGCGTCCACCTCCTTGGCGAGGATGTCGGCGCACTCAAGGGCGATGTAGCGCTTGTAGGCGGCGCTGCCCGTGATGTCGTCGACGTATTCCATCGTCTCCAGAGCGCCACGCGAGTGGGCATAGCCGGAACCTTTGACGGCGGCATGGCAGCCGCCATCCGAGGCGAGGGCGATGCTCAGTGCGCTGTGGCTTGATGAGAAGCGTGCGATCCGCTTGAGCGCGACCCTGGCGGTACACGGGATGACGACATGCGTGATGATGCAGTCGCATCCGCCGCGGCGCACATAGTCCAGGAGCATGAGCTCATGCCCACCCTCCTTGCCCCAGACGCGCACTCTGCTTCCTGCGGCCAGCAGGGCCGGTATGAGATAGGAGTCGTCCCTCAGGCTGGCGATCTGGCCGCCGACCGTCGCCTGCATGCGCAGCGAGAGGGAGGCCATGCCGTGGGCCGCCTTCCTGAGCCAGGAAGGAGCATCCGGGGCCTCGACCAGGTCCTGGAAGCTCGCCAGGGCTCCGACGACGAGCATGTCGCCCTCCTTCGAGATTCCGCCCGACAGGAGGTCCGTCAAATCGATGACCAGAGTCTCCTCCCCTGCCCGTCCTCCCTTGCGGAGGACCTCGCTGCCACCCGACAGGTAGAGGGCGTCAGCATTGCCTGTGCGTGCCTCGTAGGCCTCGCCCAGCGTCTTGGCCTTCAGTATGTGCATCTGCTGCTCCTTATTCGATGACGCCTTCCTGAGGCGCCGTGGCTACTGTGGTGAGGAAGTGCTCGAGCATCCTGCGCGTAGTGTTCCTCCTGTACTGCGGCATGGCATGGGGACTGATCGCGGCATCCCAGGCGGCAAGGAAGCCGGGCAGGATGGCCTGGATGTCCTCCAGACGCTGTCCGACTACCAGGGCCTCGGCCTCATGGCTGCGGATGACCTTGGGTCCCGCGGCGCCCGAAGAGGCACGGAAGTCGATGATGCGCCCATCCTGGACCAGGGCCAGGGCCGAGAGCGAGAGCTTCGAGATCGCGTTCGCCCTCCTTGTGCCGATCTTGCGGTAGTAGATGTAGCTGTACTCAACCTTGGGGATGCGCACGGCGTAGATGATCTCGTCGTCGTGGAGGTCCGTCTTCTTGCTGCCCAGGATGAAGTCGTCCAGAAGCAGCTCCCTCTCGCCGTCCTGGCTGCGGAGGATTACGGTCGCATCCAGGAGGATCAGGGGCTGGGGCAGGTCACCCTTGGGGGATGCGTTGCCTATGTTGCCTCCGATCGTCGCGCTGTTGCGCAGCGCCACGGCTCCCATACGCCCGGCGGCGGCCCTGACGAGGTATGGCACAGCCTCGCACGAGGCGATCTGGCTGGGTGTCGTCAGCGCCTTGATGAGGACGCTGCCGTCCTCGCACGTCTCGATGCCCTTCAGCTCATCGATGCCGCTGATGATCATCACGGGGAATGGGAAGACCGGCGTGATGCCCACGCCCTGCTTGTACTGGACCATGAGGTCCGTGCCTCCGGCCAGAGGCCTCGCGCCCGTCCGGCGCCTGATGGCAAGAGCCTCATCCAGGCTTTTCGGTGTGTAGCACTCTACCATAGTCCCTCCCCCTTCCTGCTTGCCAGAAGTATGGCGTCGACGATGAGGTCGTAGCCCGTGCAGCGGCAGATGTTTCCGCTGATCGCAAGGCGCACATCCTCTTCCGTAGGCTTGCTGTTCGTCAGCAGGAGGGCCTGGGCCGCCATGACCATGCCGGGGATGCAGAAACCGCACTGGACGGCACCGGCCTCGGCGAAGGCGTCGACGAGGCAACGCCCCTGGTCCGTATCCCTGAGGCCCTCGATGGTCACGATGTCGTCCCCCTCGAGGGAGCCCATCGGTATCAGGCAGCTCGTGACGAGCTTGCCGCCCCGAAGCACGGAGCAGGCTCCGCACTCGCCCTCTCCACAGCCTTCCTTCGTGCCGGTGAGGCCGAAGTCCTCCCTGAGCACGTCCACCAGCCTCGTCAGGGGATTGCCCTCCCACTTGACGGGCCTTCCATTGAGTGTGAATCCAATCATCTGACAGCCTCCAGATCCTCGACAGGCATCGGGATCTTGTTGATAGTCACATCCATGGCCCTCTCGACGGCGTCGATGTAGGCCGCGTCGGCTCCGTTGAATACGAGCTCTCCCATGCCCTTGGCGCCGTAGGGTCCCCATTCGTAGGGGTTGTCCACAAGGCCCCACTCCTGGCGAGGGAAGTCCATGCTCGTCGGTATGACGTAGTCCGACATGCTCGTCTGGCGGAAGTGTCCGCCCCTGTTCTCCATCTTCTCCATCGAAGCGTAGCCGAGCGACTGGATGATGCCCCCGTTGACCTGGCCATGGACGATGAGCTCGTCGATGGCGCGCCCGATGTCATGGCTCGACCAGATGCCGACGACCTTCACCTCGTTCGTGATCGGGTCGACCTCGACCTCGACGCAGGCGCAGCCCCAGCCGTAGCCGAGGTAGGCGTCGCCCTTGAAGGTCGACTGGTCCCAGGGATGGCCCTCGGGATGGCTGTACTCCGTCTCGATCTCGACATGGTCCTCTCCCAGACGCTCCTTCATCTTCGTCGCGGCCTCTTCGGCCAGGCGTCCGACGATCATGGTCGAGCGGCTTGCGGCGGTAGGTCCGCTGTCGGGGACGAGGTCCGTGTCCGGGTTGTCGTAGGTGATGTCGTCCAGGTCGACCTCCAGGACGGAGGCGACGATCTTGCGCAGGATCGTCCTGAAGCCCTGGCCCATCTCGGTCTGACCGCAGAGGATGGTGAAGTGTCCACCGTCCTTGACCAGCTTCAGGTGGGCCTTGATGATGGCCTGCTCACCATTGCCTGTGAAGGCGCCTCCGTGGTTGTAGAAGCTCATTCCGATGCCCTTGCCGCTGCCGCGTCCATACTCCTTCGACTTGCGCCAGTAGTCGGACTTGGCCGCGACCTGCTCGAGCATCTCCTCGAGGACGACCTTCTCCACGATGTGGCCCTGGGTGACCGTCTCGTCGCCCTGGCAGAGGAAACAGCTCCTCTTGTACTCGACAGGGTCGACGCCCAGGCGGTGGGCGATATGGTCCATGTGGGTCTCTATCGCGAAGAGGGTCTGGGGCGCTCCGAAGCCGCGGAAGGCGTCGGAGGGGAAGGTGTTGGTCGCCATGCCATAGCCGTGGATCCTCGTCGAGGGGAAGTTGTAGACGCCGTTGGCGTGGAAGACGCCGCGCTGGAGGACGACGTAGCTCGAGGAGAGGTAGGCTCCGCAGTTGTAGTAGACGTTGATGTCGCTTCCCATGATGCGCCCGTCCTTGTCGAGGCCCGTGCGGAAGGTGACCTTCGAGGGATGCCTCTTGACCGAGTAGAGCATGTCCTCCTCTCGGTCGAAGACGAGCTTGATCGGCTTCCTGACGACGCTCTCTGCGACAAGCAAGGGGCCTGCAAGGACGTCAGGGAAGTGCTCCTTGCCGCCGAAGGCGCCGCCAGTCGTCGTCTGCTTCACCCTTATGTCCTGGGGCTTGAGGCCCAGCAGGCCGGCTACGCTCTTGCGCACATAGAAGGGGCACTGGCATGAGATGTAGAAGGTGTAGCGGCCGTCCTCGATGCAGCACAGTGCGCTGTTCGTCTCGAGGTGGACGTGCTCCTGGAAACCGGTCTCCACAGTCTCCTCGACAATCGTCTCGGCCCTTGCCAGGACCTCCTCGACATCCTCGCCCTTCTCGCTTACGAGGGAACAGTGGATGTCGTCCTTCTCCAGGATGGGGCCACCCTTAAGTGCCAGGGCGTCGTCGATGCTCACCGCCGGCTCTCCTTCCTCGTAGGTGACCGTGATGGCCTCCTCGAGGGCCTTGAGCACGGCCCGGCTGCGGCCGACGAGCACACCTATCGTCTCGCCGACATAGCGCACATCGCCATCGGCGAAGCACCTCCAGTCGCCTGCTATCATGACGAGGCTGTTGGCGCAGCCTTCGGGAATGTCCTTCGCACTGATGTACCAGTAGCCTTCGGGGAGATCGGGAAGTTCAACCGAAACGATCCTTCCACGTGCCACAGTCGAGCGGACGAAGCGGGCATAGAGCATGTCGTCGAAGCTCAGGTCGGCCAGGTATTTCGCTTCTCCCCTGGCCTTCTCGAGGGCGTCGACCCTCCTTATCTTGTCGTCAATCCTGGTCAAAGCACTTGCCTCCAGAGTCTGCGTTTTCCATCATGTATTGTTTTACATAATGGTGAATTGTCCCCAAAGGGGAAGCTTTCGCCCACAGTATACACCCACTTGGGTGCACAGGCAAAGGAAAGCGTCCATTGATGGGGAAAGCCGCCCGAAGGCGGCTCCCCTCACCAGACATCACCTGTCTCAGACCTTCTGCTCCAGAGCGTATGGAAGCAGGGCGTAGAAGCCTGCGCAGATGACGAGGTCCTCAACCCTGTTGATCTCGTTGGGCGCATGGGCCTGGGCCTCGTCGCCAGGACCGAAGCCGATGGCCGGAATCTTGTGGCGGCCGGTGGTGGCGACCAGGTTGGTCGAGAATGTCCACTTGTCGACGACGGGCTCCTTCTCGTAGAGGGCCTCGTAGTCACGCACTGCGGCCTGGACGAGAGGATGGCTCGGCTCGAGCTTCCAGGTCGGGAAGTAGAGCTCCTGGGAATAGGGCTTCTGCGTCCAGCCGACCTTCTCGTAGTTGGGCATCTCGACGATGATCGAGTCGGGGTCGTCTCCTGTGGCCTTGGACACGTACTCGCGCACCTGGCTGATGGCAAGATCGGCGTCCTCGCCCCAGGTGAGCCTGCGGTCGAGGTAGAGCATGGCGTAGTCGGCGACGGCGCACTGGCTGGGGCCCTTGACGTCCATCTGGCTGACCGTGATCGTGCCCTTGCCCAGGAAGTTGTCGTCATCCGGCTGGAGGTCCTTGTTCAGCTGCTCGATCGCCAGGGCGGCGCGTGCGGCCTTGTATGCGGCGCTCACGCCACGCTCGGGTGCCGATCCGTGGCAGGAGATGCCACGCAGAATGACGCGGATCTCCATCCTGCCCCTGTGGCCGCGGTAGATGCGGCAGCTCGTCGGCTCGGTCGAGACGATGAGGTCAGGCTTGAAGCCCTCCTCCTCGATGAGGTACTTCCAGCACATTCCGTCGCAGTCCTCCTCCATGACGGTGAAGGTGAACCAGATCGTGTACTCGCCGCCGTAGCCCAGCTCCTTGAGGATGCGGCCGGCGGTGATCATGCTTGCGGCACCACCCTTCTGGTCGCTGGCTCCGCGTCCCATGACGAGGCCATCCTTGATCTCGCCACAGAAGGGGTCGAAGTTCCAGTTCTTCATGTTGCCGACCTCGACCGTGTCGATGTGGGCGTCGAAGGCGAGCGACTTGGGTCCGGATCCTACGCGTCCGATGACGGATCCAAGACCGTCGATGCGGACCTCGTCGAAGCCGGCCTCCTTGCACAGCTCGACGATCAGGCGGCACACGTCCTCCTCCTTCGAGGAATAGCTTTTGGTCCTGACGAGCTTGCTGAGGTTGGTCGCCGTGTAGTCACGGTATTTCTCGGCCATTTCCCTGATTGTCTTCGTGATCTCCATGTTCATCTCCCTAAAATGTTTATGCCTTGATCTTGTCGACGGTCTTCCACACACGCGCCGCGACACGCGCGGCCTCGCGGTAGATCCTCTCGACGTCCATTCCAACGAAGTGCCTGTCGTCGTAGACGAGGCGGCCATCGATGATGACCGACTTGACGCAGCCCGAGCCCATGCCCCAGACGAAGTGGCCAGCCGCGTTTTCGGCGACCAGTGGCGTCGGGTTCCTGTAGTCCAGGAGGACGAGGTCGGCGACGTAGCCGGGAGCCACCCTGCCCCACCTGCGTCCATCGGCGAAGCAGCTCTCGAGGAGGCGGTTGCCACGCGAGAGCGCACCCACGAAGTCGGCTGGCCACCAGGGGCCGCCCTCATCCTTGTGCTTGAAGAAGCCGATCTTGACTTCCTCGAACATGTTGCCGCCGCAGCCGTCCGTACCGATGACGAGCTTGTCCACCTTCGTGAGGTTCTTCAGATAGCCGACGTGGTTGTTCATGTTGCTTCGCGGGTTGTGGGCGACGAAGGCGCCAAGGCGGTTGATCTCGTCGATCTCCTCACCGCTGAGGTGGAGGGCGTGGACGAGGAGGGTCTTCTCGTCGATGAGTCCGGCCTCCTCGAGGCGGCGCACGATGTCCTTGCCATGGAAGTGGTGGCTGTAGACGACGTCGTACTTGTCCTCGGCCACGTGGAGATGCATTCCACGTCCCGTCTCCCTCACGGCCTCGCCCATCAGGCGAAGCGCCTCGTCAGGCAGTGTGAAGGGGGCATGGCCTCCGATCATGGCCTCGACGAGCGGCTTCTTCCTGCCGGACACCTCCTTGGCGAAGCGGACGTTCTCCTCGACGCCCTCCTCCACTTCCTTCATTCCTCCGTTGCGGTCAGTGACCTCGTAGCATGTCACACCGCGCAGTCCGCACTCCTCCATGCCCTTCGCTATGGTGGACAGGGAGCCGCGGATGTAGTTTGGAGAGGCGTGGTGGTCGACACATGCCGTCGTTCCGCAGGCGATTGCGTCGAGCGAGCAGATCAGCGAGGAGTAGTAGCACGCCTCCTCGTCCAGGCCCCTGTCCAGACGCCACCACCATTCCTTGAGGACCTGGATGAAGTCCGTCTGGGGGCCGGCTGAAATCAGCATGCCGCGGCTCAGACCGGAGTAGTAGTGGTGATGGGAGCAGACGTTGCCAGGCATGAGCGTGCAGCCGCTTCCGTCTATGGTCCGGTCGGCCTTGAAGCCGGAGCCGACACCGATTCCGATTGCGGCAATGGTGTCGTCCTGGACCACGACGTCCTGGTTCTCCAGGACCTCGAAGGGCTCGCACGTCTGCATGATGCGCACATTCTTCACGACTGTCGTCATAAGCTCTCCTCCTTGCTAGTCCTTGTCGACTGCGTTGAGCAGGTAGGGATAGGAGATGAAGACTTCGCTGATGATGGCCAGCAGCTTCTCGTCGATGTCCATCTCCAGGTTGCCTTCCTTGTCGATATGTGCCTGGCGTACACAGCCTTCGCTGCGCACGCTCACCAGGTCACCCTCCACACAGAAGCCCTCGTTCGTACTGTCGAGGAAGTCGTGGGCACTGGAGAAGAGGGTGAACTTCTTCCTGTACGGACCTCCATCGTAGGGGCAGAAGGTCTCGCAGTTGCCGCACTCGTTGCAATAGGCGTCGAGGTGGAGGATCTGGAAGGGGTCGTCGAAGAGTCCGCTGTCCCTCATGTCGATGGCCACGTTGGCCCGGTTGGGGCAGACGTCCACGCACTTGTTGCACAGGTAGGAACACTCCATGCACCGCCCGGCCTCCTTCTTGAGGAGGTCGTCGCCACCAGATACGCAGATGTGCGTCTTCTTCCTGACAAGCTCCTTGAAGTACTCGTCCTCACGTGCCGTGAAGTCCTCGTCCTCATCGTGGCAACCGCACTCGTCATCGTCATCATGGTGATGATGTCCACAGCCGCACTCCTCTCCATCCTCATGGTGGTGGCCACAGCCGCACTCATCATCATCGTCGTCATCATCCTCGTCCGCGAGCTCGTCGAGTGTCAGGTCGATGCACTCGTCTACGGCATGGCGGGCGCTCGCCATGGCACGGACGACAGTCGAGGGGCCGCTGACGCTGTCACCGATGACGAAGACGTGGTCGCCTACCTTGTAGTCGTCCTTCGTCTCGAGGCTGAGACCATCGAGCAGAGGGCTCGAGGCCCTGTCGCCTATGGCCATCACGAGGAGGTCGCAGCCGATCATGAAGGTCTCGCCGGAGTCGACGGGGCGACGTCTGCCACCCTCGTCCTTCTCGCCGAGGACCATGCGCGAGAGCGTGAGCGCGCCGTCGCTGAAGTCGATCGGGGTGGACAGGAAGTGGAAGGCCACTCCATCGGCCAGTGCGGCCTCGTACTCCTCCCTGTCGGCAGGCATCTCCTTGCCGCTCCTCC
>JADIMU010000045.1 GCA_017694495.1 Candidatus Aphodenecus pullistercoris | reverse complement strand
GCCGATCAGCTCTGAGCTTGGTTTGAGAAGGGCGAGTACAGTGCGACTGCACTCAATCATTCTTCCCGTCTTCCTTCGCCTCTTGCGTTGGCAGTCGCCGAGTATTGGAGCCTTCTGCGCTTTGTAGTATCTTTGACGCATGAAAGACTTCAGGGAAGGCGTCAGCGGACGCTTCATCCGCTATGCACAGTACGATACGATGAGCTGCCCGGCCAAGGTCGGCGTCCAGCGGCCGACGAGCAGTGGCCAGGTTGTCCTCCAGAAGGCTCTTGTGGAAGAGTTGAAGGAGCTTGGCCTCGAAGTGGACTATGGCAAGGAGAGCGTGGTCCACGGCATCCTCCGCTCCAACTGTCCCGGTGCCCGGGCTGTGGCCTTCATGGCCCATGTGGACACGGCAGATGATGTCATGGGCAATGGCGTCAGACCCATGCGCCACATCTACAAGGGTGGCGACATCGTCCTGCCCGGCACGACGATCAGGGCATGCGACAATCCTGAGCTCGCCCAATACGTCGACAGCGAGATCATCACGAGCGATGGTACGACCCTTCTGGGCGCCGACGACAAGGCGGGGCTGGCCGAGATCATGGAGGCAGTCAACTACCTCGTGGGCCATCCGGAGATCAGGCATGGAGATGTCGAGGTCTTCTTCACTCCTGACGAGGAGACCGGTGCCGGCATGGACCAGTTCCCCTACGACAGGATGGTCTCCAGCGTATGCTACACGATGGACGGCGGTGGCCGCGGTGAGGTCGAGAGCGAGTGTTTCAACGCTGCGACCGTGAAGATCCGGATCCATGGCGTCTCCACCCATCTGGGCAGTGGACGTGGCCGTCTGGTCAACGCCTTGCGTGTGGCCAGCCTGATCACAGAGGTCCTGCCCCAGGCGGAGAGCCCGGAGGCGACGGACGGACGCTACGGCTACTACCATGTCGGAGCCATCGAAGGTACGAACGTCGAAGCCGCGATGGAGATCTATCTGCGCGACCACGACAGCGGCCTCTTCAAGCAGCGCATTGAAGCGGTGAAGAAGCTCGCCACCACCATCGCCGAGCTCTACCATGCACAGGCCGACGTCTCAGTCCAGATCAGCTACCGCAACATGGGGCAGGCCAACGCAAGCCATCCGGAGGCCCTCGAGGCCGTCTTCGAAGCATGCCGCTCGATCGGCATCGAAGCGCATGAGACGATCATCAGGGGAGGAACCGACGGTGCCCGCCTCGCCGAGCATACAGGACTACCCTGTCCCAACCTCTTCACCGGAGGCCACAACTACCACTCCCTCGAGGAGTGGGCCAGCGTCGATGCCATGAGCGAGGCGGTGAACATGATCCTCGCCATCATCGACCACTACGCGAAGGGCTGAGGATGGTTCGACGCCTGGTCCTGGTCCTGGCTCTGCTGCTGACCCTCATCCCCCTTGCGGCCGTCACTCTGGTGCCGGGGGAGGGGGTCGATGTGCCCGATGAGGTCCTCTCTCTGGTCGCTGATGCCATCAACCGCGAGGGTGGCCCCATACTGCCTCCAGGTACAGACGAGCTTTCCGTCGACTACTATCATGACGACGGCAACGCGACCTTCATCACGATCGAGGGCTGGCAGCTCGCCTTCGATGACAGCCGCCTTGAGGCGAGCATCAGAGAGGAGGTCAGGGGCTTCTTCCTCTATCCTCCATTCATCGACCAGAGCGATGGACCACGCCTCGACTACATCTACAACTCTTCCTACTCGTCAGTCAGCCTGCCTTCCGCCCGCCTTGGCGAGGTCTATGACCTGGCCAATCCCAACGGTGGACGGCCCCTGGCACGTTTCAGCGTCGCCGAGACGGGGGAGGGCTACGTCAGCTTCGACCCCATATACATCAGTCACGCCTACGCAGGTCTGCCGCTGGAGAAGGCCCCATCCTGGTTCCTGACGCTTACCGGCTTCAAGAACATCTCTCTCGATGCGAGGGCAGGCGGCTCGCTGAGGCTGAAGAACAGCGCCTGGCTGTATCCATTCAATCCCTCGGTCGGCTTCGAGGCGGGACTCGACGACTCCCTCGAGCCTTACTACATTGGACTCATGGGAATCGAGTACAGCCTACGCCTCGGTGGACTTGTCGACAGCCGCATCACCTTCGTCGAGGAGGGGGCCATCTACGCCGGCCTCGACATCGCTCTGGGCTATGGCGACTCGTCCTTCCTCTGGGGCTCCTCCTGGCGTGTAGGCTACAGCCACATGCTGTCGCGCCACATCGGCTGGGCCTTCGGCTATGAAGGCCAGGTGCTCATGGCACAGAATCCCCTGAGGGCCGTCCTCTCGCAGAACCGCCTGTCGCTCTCGCTGGAGGTGGCCTTTTGAGACGACTGTCACTCCTCCTGCTCCTTGTACTGACCCTCACTGGATGCACTTCATTGATGAACGATGAGGTCGACAGGCCGCTGTGGTACCCCAATGGGCGGCGCGTGGCCGGTCAGGTCTGCTTCGTCGTCCAGGGTTCAGGAGCGGGCGAGGCCGCCAGCCGGGACGACGCCTACAACGAACTGCTCGTCCAGGTGTCCGAATACCTCGGCTACGATGTCGCGGGACGCTACTACCGCGAGCTCGTCAACAACCAGTCGATCGCCGACCTCTCGCTCGAGGTCGACAACAGCTACAGCGCCATCTCCTCTGATGGTCGCACCCACTACCACTACCTCCTCGCCTTCGCCGACGAGGATGTCATCATTGGCATGCGCAGCGAGGCCTTCAGGCGACTGCTGGCCGCCGAGGCCGAGGTCGTCGCGCTCAAGGCCTCCGCGCTGGAACACTACAAGGCCAACAACGACGTCGAGGCGATCCGCGAGGTCCTGCGCGCCATGACCATAGCCTCCAGGGAGGGGGTGACGAGCGAAGGCAACAGCCCTGAGGATCTGCTTGCCCTGGCGACTGGCCATCTGTCCTCGATCGAGATAAGGCTGAGCCGTGAGGACGGTCAGGCGGGCACCGTGAGGGTGCGCGTCGTGCGCAACCGCGGCCTCCTGTCCCCGGCCGTCTCTGGTGCCCCCGTCACCGCCAGCTTCACTGTCCACAACCACATGGACGGCTACGAGACATTCTCCGTCCCCTTCGTCACCGGAGCCGACGGATCGTTCACCTTCGAGGAGTACTATCCCCAGATGACCGACACGGGCACCGTACACTTCTCGCTCGACATAGACGACGAGCTTGCGGCGGCTGAGGCTGTGACGGGAGAGGCCTTCCTCTACGACTTCAGGCGGATGGCCGAGGGCATCCAGGCGAGCTTCGACTACGACATGTCGAAGGCTCTCAGGGACAGCACTGTGCTCGTCATCATGGACGAGTACGACGAGTCTGGGCGCCGGCTGGAGACGAACTGGGCCAGAGACGCCTTCATCTCCTACTTCAACCAGGAGGGCATAGAGACGGATGTGGCCTCAACCGGAGACAGCGACTTCGCGTCCGCCATGGACGAACTCGTGTCGACCTATTCGGACTACGACTGGATCATCTGGTCCGCCGTCGGACTGTCGCCCGTCGTCGAGCAGCCTGACGGCTACGAGGTCTACGTCGCTGAAGGCTACACGCTGCTTCTGGACACGCGGGGCCGCCGGATCGTCAATCTGGACGAGATCACACGCTCAGTCAGCTGGGGAAGCGACCGCGAGGCCTGCCTCCAGGAGGCCTTCTCCACCTACGGCTCCTCCGTCGCGGGAAACATGAGTCCATACTTCTGATAGACAGCAGGGCACCATCGTTGCTAAGTTGGCGGTATGGACATACACAACTTCAAGCTGGTCGGCAGCTGGGACCTCGTCCAGCACCAGGCCCAGGGCCGGCTCTACCGCCATTCCAGCGGCATGGAGGTCTTCCATGTCGAGGCCAAGGAGGGCGAGTACTTCTTCTCATATGCCTTCAGGACCCTGCCTGAGGATTCCAGCGGGGTCTTCCACATCCTGGAGCACACTGTGCTCTCCGGCTGCCGCAGATGGCCTGCCACCGATCCCTTCAGCCTCTTCGACGCCCACTCTTGCAACAGCTACATGAACGCGCTGACCTGTCCGGACATGACGCTCTACCCGGCGGCAAGTCCCGTGAGGAAGGATTTCGACAACCTCTTCCTCCTGTACACGGACAGCGTCTTCCATCCACTTCTGCGCCGAAGCACCTTCGAGAGCGAGGGCATCTGTGTCGGAAGCGAGGGCTTTGAAGGCGTCGTCTTCAACGAGATGCTCGGCGACGACGGCCAGTGCGAGAGCGTCGTGGCCAACCGCAGCCGGAGGGACCTCTTCGAGGGCAGCCCCTACTTCTTCTCGTCTGGAGGCGACGTCGAGGCGATGACAGGCCTGAGCTACGAGAAGTACCTCGATACCTACAGACGCTTCTACTGCCCGGCCAACTGCCGCCTCTTCATCTACGGACGCGATGTCGGCCTCGAGGAGAAGCTGCGCATGCTTGATGAGGACTATCTGTCCACGCTGGAGCCAGGGGAGGCTGTCCGTGATCCAGACCATGTCGCCAGATGGACCGCGCCCAGGAGGGAGACTGTAGGCTGCCAGGCCACAAGGGCAGGGGAGAAGGGCGACTTCATGCTCTCCTTCCTGACCCGTTCCTATGGCTGGGACGGCTACGACAACCTTCTTGTATCCGTGCTCGTCGACGCCCTCCTGGGCGGACCTGCGAACCCGCTGTACAGCGCATTGACGGGTTCACGGCTGGGCAAGGACCTGTGCGACCAGAGCGGCATGAGCGCGGACTTCGACGAGATTCCCTTCTCCGTAGGCATGAGCGGCGTGGACGAAGCGGACGTTCCCGCCCTCGAAGCCTTCATTCTGGAAAGCCTTGGACGAATAGCCCGCGAGGGCATAGGAGCCGACGTCGTCGAGGGTGCGATGAGGAGGCAGGAGTTCCTCCTCCAGGAGATCCATGGCGGGATTCCGGCCGGCATGAGGCTCTTCCTGAAGTGCGTGCGCGGCTGGCTGCGTGGACAGGATTTGGGCGAGGTGCTCGACTTCAAGGGGAGGATGGCTGCCCTGCGCTCGGCGCTGGAGGCCGATCCCCTCCTCTTCGAGCACTGGATCGAGGACAATCTCCTGGACAACCCGCACCGCCTTTCACTCTACGTGCGCCCCGAGGAGGACTACATGGCGAGGAAGGAAGAGAGCCTGGCACAGGCCTTCGCACGGCGCCGTGGCCAGTGGCATGAGCGCGTCGAGGAGGCTGTGGAGGAGGTCGAGGTGCCAACATTGCACCTGTGCGACATCAAGGAGGATGAGGACAGGCTCGATCTGGAGGATCTTGGAGGAGGGCTCTTCTTCCTGGCCGAGAACACGGCTTCCATCAGCTACCTCAACCTGGTCGTGGACCTCAGCGACCTGAGCAGTGATGAGCTCGGCTACGCCGTCATCCTCTCGCGCTACATTCTGATCGCTGGACTGGTCGGCGAGGACGCCTCATCCTTCCATGGCCGCATGCGGCTGGAGAGCGGCGGCTACTACGCCTACCTTGAGACGGGAAGGGCCAGCGATGGAGAGGTCAAGGCCTTCTTCGTCATCTCCATCAAGTGCCTCTCGCGCCAGAGCGCGAAGTGCCTCGCTCTGCTCGGTGACTGGCTGAGGAGGCTCGACTTCTCGCACATCGACCAGGTCGAGGATGCTCTGAACGACCTCATAGGCGACTACGAGTCCTACATCGAGGAGTCTGGCTCCTCCTTCGCCACATCCCTGGCGACGGCCTGCCTGACGCCTTCGCTCGCACTGGGAGAGCGCCTGATGGGCATCGCCGACTGGGAGAGCCTGAGCCACATGTCCAGCGGGGAGGCCGCCCGTGGCATGGAGGCCCTCATGGACCACTTCACCCAGAGGGGACGCATGGAGCTCCACATCAGCGCGATGGAGGAGGACAGACAGGAGCTCGCGCAGCTGGGCCATGCCTTCCTGGAAGGCTTTGGAGAGTGCACGTTCAAGCCCTCAGGTTATGGACGCGTGGCCGCTGATGGCCCGCACAGGATCTGGTGCCGCCTGCCATCGCAGGTCGCCTACAACGCCCTGGCCATGCCCTCATCGCCATACCAGACGAGGGAGCAGGAAGCCGAGTCGCTCTACGCCTCCATCCTCTCGAAGACGAGGCTGTGGCAGGAGCTGCGCCTCTCTCTGGGCGCCTACGGCTGCGAGGCCAACGTCGACGTCATGGAGGAGGTCTTCACTGTGGCCAGCTACCGCGACCCGCATGTGGCCATCAGCTTCGAAGCCATGGAGAAGGCCATGAGGAGTCTGGATGTCACAGATGAGGAGCTGGACAACGCCAAGATGGTCCGCTTCGGCCGCCTGCTCAGGCCGCTCTCGCCCTCGCAGAAGGCGACACTGGCGCTGCGCCGCCATGTCTACAGGATTACGGACGAAATGAGGAAGTGGAGCCGCGCGACTCAGCGGAGCCTCACCGTCGAGGACATCAACGAGGCCTCCAGACGACTCACTGGGCGTCTGGGGGAAGCCTCCTATGCGAGCCTTTCGGGTGAAGGGCTCTTCGGCAAGGAGCCGCTGGAGAGTGCGGTGCACATTGTCCTTCCAGGTTGATTTGCGCTGGCGAGGGGCTATAATTCTCCTAAAAAGGAGGCTGCCATGAGATACCTCGGCGCAATCGACCAGGGGACGACGAGTACCCGTTTCATCATCTTCGACGAGAGGGGAGAGATCGTCTCGAGCGCCCAGATCGAGCACCGCCAGATCTTCCCCCAGCCTGGCTGGGTCGAGCATGACGCCGAGGAGATCTGGGCCAATGTGATGAAGGTGGTCCACTCGGCCCTCGCAAAGGCCTCGATGGACGCCTCGGCCCTATCCGGCATAGGCATCACGAACCAGAGGGAGACTGTCGTCGCCTTCAACCCGAAGACGGGGCGTGTCTACCACAACGCCATCGTCTGGCAGGACCTCAGGACGAGCGGCATCGTCACCCGCCTCAGGAGCCGGATGGACGAGGGCGAGCTCACACAGCGCACGGGACTGCGCTTCTCCGAGTACTTCTCGGCGAGCAAGATCGTCTGGCTGCTTGAGAACGTGCGTGGTCTGAGACAGGCCATGGAGAGGGGAGAGGTCGTCTTCGGCACGATGGACTGCTTCCTCGTCTGGCGTCTCACCGGGCGGATCGTCACGGATGTGACCAACGCCTCGCGCTACATGCTGATGGACATCTCGAAGCTCGATTGGGACGATGGACTGCTCAGCTTGTGCGGCATAAGGAGGGAGGCCCTGCCAGAGATCGTGCCTTCGATCGGCGAGGTCTACGGCATGGCCGACATCGATGGATGCAAGGTGCCGGTGTGCGGCATCCTGGGCGACCAGCAGGCGGCCCTCTTCGGCCAGGCCTGCTTCGATGAAGGCCAGGCGAAGTGCACCTACGGCACAGGCTGCTTCATGCTCGTGAACACGGGAGAGCGGCTGTGCCACTCGAAGTCGGGACTGCTGAGCACGGTCGCCTTCCAGACCAGGGGAGAGGCTCCACGCTACGCGATCGAGGGTTCTGTCGCGATCGCCGGCTCCCTCGTCCAGTGGACCCGCGACAGTCTGAAGATGGTGCGCGACGTCCACGAGCTGGACGACCTGGCCGCCTCGGTGCCCGACTCCGGCGGCGTCTACATCGTTCCGGCGTTCTCCGGTCTCCTGGCCCCGCATTGGAGGAGCGACGCGCGTGGCGTGATCGCCGGCCTGACGAGCTACGTGACCCGCGCCCACATATGCCGCGCCGTGCTCGAGGCGACGGCCTTCCAGGCCTACGACATCTTCCATGCCATCGAGGCCGACAGCGGAATAGGGCTGTCCGTCCTCAAGGTCGATGGAGGTCTGACCAACTCGGCTCCGCTGATGGCCTTCCAGGCCGACATCCTGGCCCTGCCGGTCGTCCGTCCGAAGATCATAGAGACCACGGCGCTGGGCGCCGCCTTCGCTGCCGGTCTGTCCGTCGGCATTTGGCAAAACAGGAAAAATCTGGCATCATACTGGAAGGAACAGATCAGGTGGACGCCGGGCATGGACGAAGAGAGCCGCCAGGAGAAGATCCGCTTCTGGCACAAGGCCGTGAGCCGTACCCTGGACTGGGCCGTCAAGGAGGATTAGTTTTCCCGTGGACAGCAGCCTTGCCATCGAGATGCTGAAGGACATCGTACAGATACTTGTCCTGGCCTGGGTGCTCTACAAGCTCTATCTGGCCATACAGGAGACCAAGCTGACCCAGCTGATCATGGTCCTGTGCACCTACGCCATGGGCTACGGCGTGTGCTACATCCTCGGCTTCGACTTCCTCCTGATGCTCTACGCCAAGGTCACGCTGCCCCTCCTGGCCTTCCTGTGCATCATCTTCCACTCCGAGTTCCGCCGCGTCGTGTCCATGCTCTTCTCCGGGCGCACCCGCTTCTTCCGCATCGGGCAGCAGACGACGGGAGAGCAGGTCGACTCGATCCTCAACGCCTGTGAGAGCCTCGTGGCCGTCAAGAGGGGAGCCCTGATCATCTTCCCCAGGCACATAGACATCAAGACCGTCATCGACTCGGGCACGAGGCTGAACGCCGACCTCTCGAGCTCCCTCATATGCACAGTCTTCGACCACGACACTCCATTGCATGACGGCGCCATGGTCATACAGGGCGGCAAGATCATAGCCGCCTCATGCTACCTGCCACTGTCCAGCCAGACAGGCATAAAGGCGAGCTTCGGCACCCGACACCGTGCCGCCCTGGGCCTGGCCGAGGACAGCGACGCCGTCATCATCATCGTCAGCGAGGAGAACGGCGCCATGAGCCTGGCCTACAACGCCAACATCTACTACGACCTGGACAGGGAGTCGATCAAGCGGACCATTCTGGCCCTGCTGAGCTACCACGACGTCACGCCGCAGGAGGTGAAGGAGGAGTCCGATGAAGCAAAATAGCAAGGGCCTGTCGGGCTTCATCTCGAGCTGGGTGCCCCGCATCCTCTGCCTCTTCGTCGCCATCATCATCTTCGCCAGCGTGCGCTACTTCAACATGGGCAGCCGCGTCGTCCGCATCCCGCTGGACGTGACGCTGCCAAGCGGTGGTGGCATCGCACCCGAGAGCCTCGTGCCAGACTCGGTCGACATCGTCATCTCGGGCGACGACAACCTGATCTACCTCGTCGACCCCGACAGCATCAGCGCCCACGCCGACTTCTCCGACGTCTCGCACTCCGGCATCGCGCGCCGCGTCGTGGACCTCGAGTATCCTGATGGAGTCTTCTCCGACACGGCCCTCGTCGTGCGGGCCGACCCCGACGTCGTGCGCATACTCTTCTCGGACAGCGCCCAGTGAGTGCCATGCTCAAAGGAATCGGCGTCGACATCGTCCAGAACAGCCGTTTCGAGCACATGGCCCAGGCCGTGCTCGAGCGCATACTCACACCTTATGAGCTCTCGCTCGCCCCGCAGCGGGGGAAGGAGGCCTACTTCGCCAGCCGCTTTGCGGCCAAGGAGGCCCTCGTCAAGGCCCTGGGCACCGGCTTCAGGGGAATACAGCCGCGCGACATCAACATAGCCGAGGACGAGCTTGGCCGCCCGTACATCACTTTGGGCGGCGACAAGGCCCATCTTCTGGAAGGCCTCAGCGTCCTATTGTCACTGTCCCACGAGAGGGACTACTCGGTCGCCATGGTGGTGCTCGATGGCAAGGACTGACTGGAAGAGGCCGGCCCTCACGCCCCTTGCCGAGGGGATGAAGCGCGTGCGCCTGACGCTCAGCTACGACGGCAGCCTCTTCAACGGATGGCAGAGCCAGGACAATGGAGTGGGGGTCCAGGACGTGCTCAACGAGAAGCTGGGTGAGATCTATGGCCTGCCTGTGCGCGTCCAGGGCTCCGGCCGTACCGACGCCGGCGTCCACGCCCTGGGCCAGGTGGCCCACTACGACGTGCCCATCGGCTCCTCGAGGATAGGCGACGAAAGGGTCGCCCTGGCCCTGAATGCCAGGCTTCCCCATTCGATAAGGATCCTGGAGAGCGCTTCGGCCGACGCTTCATTCCACGCCCGCTTCACGACGATGGCCCGCGAGTACAAGTACTTCGTGAAGGCTCAGGACGAGGCCCTGCCCTTCGACGAGGGCCATGTCGGCCTGTACCGCCGCCTGCCGGAGATCGCGCTGCTGGACGGCTATGCACGACAGCTCTTCGGCACACACGACTTCACAAGCTTCGCCAGCGCCCGCGACCAGAGCGGATCGGCCGTGCGCGACATCTACGTCTCGCGCTGGGACGAGGGCCGGGACATGTTCTCCCGCCGCCTCTACGTCTATACCGTCGTCGGCAACGCCTTCCTCTACCACCAGGTCCGCTCCATGGTGGGCACCATGATGTGCCTGGCCCTCAAGGGAGGCTCTGTGGAGGACTTCAAGGCCATCCTGGACTCGAAGGACAGGAGCCGGGCGCTGACGACTGCGGGCGCGGCGGGGCTCTACCTGTCGCGCATAAGCTACGACGAGACGGAGTACCAGTGGTTCGAGGAGATGATGTGATGCTTGAAAGGGACAGTGCGGCTGAATACTTCCTCAGCCTTTGCGACGAGGCCCTGGCGGCAGTGGCCCACGACAGCCTCAGGGAGGAGGTCGAGAGCGTCGAGTACAGACTCGAAGCTCAGGAGGATGTCGCCATCAGCGCCGCCTTGCGCCAGGCCGTCGAGGGACCTGCCGCAAAGGATGTACCCAAGGAGGCGGCACAGGCGCCACGCAGCGCCACGCTGGCCTTGCTTGACCTCGAGTCCATGCTCCTGGACTGCCATGACTGCGAGGCCTGGCTGAACCGTACGGACGCACTGTCCACCGGAAGAGGGGCGCGCAATCCCGTCTTCCTCTTCGTCGTGGACCACGTCGCAGGTGACGGAAGCTTCATGGGCGAGCACGAGAAGGCCTTCTTCGACAAGTGGATGCAGGCCCTCCATCTCGACGTCTCGAGGGAGTGCCACTTCACCAGCGTCATCAAGTGTCCCAGCCGGGCGGACACCATCTGGAAGGGATGCGAGGATCTGCTCAAGCGCCAGATCGAGCTCCTCGACCCCCGCGTCGTCGTCATGCTCGGCAGCGCCGGCTGCTTCCTCGCCACGGGCAGCGGAGACATCCTCGCCGCCCGCGGCAGTGTGCACGAGTACTGCGGCCACCGTACAGTGTGCTCCTTCTCGCCGGCCCAGGTCCTCGCCGACTACCAGGGGCTCAGACGCCCCGTCTGGGAGGACCTCAAGCTCGCCGCCCGCCTGGCCGGGACGGACGACAGGCTCAAGTGATGTTCGCCCGTGTCCTCATAGCGGTCCCAATCGACGAAGCCTTCACCTACAGCGTGCCTGAAGGCATGGAGCTGGAGGTCGGAGTGAGGGTCATCGTGCCCTTCGGACGGCGCCAGGCGACAGGCTTCGTCATCGCGCTGGAGGAGGAGCACGAAGTGGACTACGCCCTCCGGCCGGTGAAGAGGCTCGTCGACAATGACGGGCCCGTGTTCAACGAGGAGCTGATCAGGCTCTCCCGCTTCGTCGCCGACATGTACCTCTGCTCCCAGGGCCAGGCCCTCTCCGCCATGATCCCCTCCGGCCGGAGGGAAAGCGGACTGGCCCTCTTCGAGGCTGAAGCCAGCTGGAAGAGGATCGACGAGCTGGCCAGCCAGCAGGAGGAGGCCCTCAGGAGGATAGGGGAGAAGACGGGCGTCTACTACCTCTATGGAGTGACGGGCAGCGGAAAGAGCGAAGTCTTCCTGCGCTCATGCGAGCGCGTCATAGCAGAAGGCCGCCAGGCGATCTACCTCGTGCCTGAGATCACGCTGACCCATCAGCTCAGCCAGGAAGTGCTCAGCCGCTTCAATGGACGCGTCGCCATATTGCACTCCGCACTGACGCCCTCGCAGCGGCTCAAGGAGTGGAAGCGCATCCTGCGCCAGGAGGTCGACCTCGTCGTCGGCGCCCGCTCTGCCGTCTTCGCTCCCTGCCGGAATCTTGGCCTGATCGTCCTGGACGAGGAGCACGAGAACAGCTACAAGAGCGGCGCGAGTCCGCGTTACCATGCCAGACAGGTCGCCCAGAAACGCTGCGAGATGGCCGGCGTCAGCTTCATCATGGGCTCGGCCACCCCCTCCATGGAGGCCTGGAACATGATGGAGCGCGGTCTTGTCGAACGCATCGACATGCCCCAGCGCGTGGCGGGAGGACAGCGCCCCCGCATCGAGGTCGTCAGCATGCTGGGCCAGGACAGGTGCATCTCGCCCCGACTGGAGGACGAGATGCGCCGGACCTTGCTGGACGGGCGCTCCGTCATCCTTTTCCTGAACAGGCGCGGCTATTCCTACTACTACCACTGCGCCTCATGCGGCCACGTCTTCGAGTGTCCCAACTGCTCGATCGCCATGACCTGGCACAAACAGGACGGCCGTCTGCACTGCCATTGCTGCGGCTGCAGCGAGGACCTCGCCGACAGCTGTCCCGAGTGCGGCTCAAGGGAACTGACGATCGCAGGACACGGGACGGAGAAGGTCGAGGAGGAGGTCTCCCGCCTCTTCCCCTCGGCCCGTGTGGCGCGCCTCGACACCGATGTCGCCAAGGGTGACAGGGAGCTTGTCGGCCAGGTCATCAAGGACTTCAGGGAGGGCAGGATCGACATCCTGCTTGGCACCCAGATGGTCGCGAAGGGCCTCAACTTCCCACGTCTGGCCCTCGTCGGAGTCGTCAATGCCGACAGCACGCTTTCAGTGCCTGACTTCCGCAGCGAGGAGAGGACCTTCTCCCTCCTCGAGCAGGTCGCGGGCAGGGCGGGCCGCTACGACGACTCGGGCCTGGTCCTGATCCAGACATGCCGGCCTGCCGACAAGGCGATCACTGCGGTCGAGGCCAACAGGCCGCTGTCCTTCTACCGGGAGGAGCTGGATGTCAGGAGGCTGCTGTCCTATCCTCCCTTCAGCCGCCTCGTCCTGCTCGTCTTCCGCTCCACGTCCAAGGAGAAGGCCGCCTCGGCGGCCCAGGACTTCGCTTGCCTCATCTCCAAGGTCGTCCAGGCCTCAGGACTGGAGGCCAAGGTGCGCACCGTCGGCGTCACCAGCTGTCTGATCGAGCGCAAGGCCGGCTCCTGGAGGCATCAGATCCTGCTTTCTGGAACCGATGTCAGGCTCATCGTGAGGGTCGTGCGCAAGGCGCTCGGGCTGTGGAAGGAGCCTTCCGGCGTCCATCTCGAGATCGATGTCGACCCCCTCAGCCTCCTTTGAGAGTGGATGCTTTTCCTCCCAAGTGCTATATTTCCCTCATGCTAGATATTTTCAAATATGGAGATGAGGTCCTGAGGGAGGCCACAAGCGAGGTCGACAAGTTCGACGATTCCCTTTCCATCCTGCTCGATGCGATGTTCGAGACGCTCGAGGAGGCCGACGGCGTCGGCCTCGCCGGACCGCAGGTCGGCGTGTCCAAGCGCATCTTCGTCGTCGACACGAGGCGCCCTGGCGAGCGGATCGCCTTCGTCAATCCCCAGATACTCGAGACTTCAGACGACAGCGTCCCCTATGAGGAGGGCTGCCTTTCGATTCCCGGCGTCTACCATGACGTCATGAGGCCTTCGCGCGTCGTCGTCAGGGCCCGCGACAAGGAAGGCAAGGCCTTCACTCTGGAGGCCGAGGGCCTGCTTGCCCGCGTCATCCAGCACGAGTACGACCATCTGGAGGGAAGGCTCTTCACGGACCGCCTGGAGAAGGGCGAGAGGGAGAAGCTGCTCGCCCGCTACGAGAAGCAGGCCTCCAAGGCCAGGAGGAAGGGCCGCAAGTGAGGATACTCTACGCAGGAACCGAAGAGATCGCCGTACCCACGCTCGAGGCCCTTGCGGCCGCGAAGCTGGTCGTCGCAGTCCTGACGACTCCCGATGAGCCGGGCAAGAGGGGCAAAACCCTCCTGCCCAGTCCAGTGAAGCAGGCCGCCGTGCGTCTGGGCCTGCCTGTATTGCAATGCGACCATCTGGGCAGCGAGGCGAGGAAGCTCGTCTCGGCCTACGCTCCCGACACCCTGATGAGCTTCTGCTATGGACGGATCTTCGGGCCGAAGTTCCTCGCGCTCTTCTCCCGCCGCTTCAACATCCACCCCTCGCTGCTGCCGAAGTACAGGGGCTGCGCCCCTATCCAGGCCGCCATCCTCTCCCTCGACAGACAGACGGGCATCTCGATCCAGGACATCGCGCCGGGCATCGACGAGGGCGATCTCTACCTGACGCAGTCCTTCAGCCTCGACGGCAGCGAGACGAGCGCCACGCTGTGCGACAGGGTCTCAAGGCTGGCATCCAGCCTCGCTGTGGACCTGCTTGGAGGTCTGGACGTCTTCCGTCCCCGCGCCCAGGAGGGCGAGGCGAGCTATACGCGCATGATAGCCAAGGATGACGGGCGTCTGGACTTCAGCTGGAGCGCTGCGAGACTGCACGCCACAGTGCGCGCCTACAGCACCTGGCCCAAGGCCTGGTGCCTCCTGTGTGGCCAGCGTCTCCTCGTCACAGGAGTCGACGGCTCCGCCTTCGACATCGCCGATGGGGAGTGCCAGGAGGAGCCTGGCACCATCGTCGCCCTCGACAAGGCACATGGCCTCAAGGTGGCCACAGGAAGCGGCTACCTCCACATCACGCGCCTCCAGCTGCCGACGAAGAAGGAGATGGACAGCCAGAGCTTCGTCAACGGCCAGCGCGGCATCATAGGAAAGAGGCTGGAATGAGGAGGAGACTGGCCGCCCTCATCCTTGGCCTCCTGATGTGCGCCGCGGGTCTGTCGGCGCGTCCCACAGTCGCCCTCGTCCTGTCGGGGGGTGGGGCGAGGGGGCTTGTGCACATCCCGATCATCGCAGAGCTCGAGAGGAGGGGAATCGTGCCCGATATGGTGCTCGGCACGAGCATGGGCGGCCTTGTCGGTGGCCTCTACGCCGCAGGCTACAGTCCCCAGGAACTGGAGGACTTCATCCTCTCGATAGACTTCCCGAACGTCGTCTTCAACTTCTCACAGGCATCCGAGCCGATGACGGAGGCCGCCTACGACGACCTGTATGACCGCAACCTTTCCCTCGCGATCTCCAAAGCCGGCCTGGGCGACAGCGAGGCCATGGTCGACGACAGCCAGGTCAACCTGATGATCCATCAGGCCATAGCCAAGCTCGAATGGCTGGCCTCCTTCGACGACATGCCGATCCCCTTCCGCTGCGTCGGCACCGATTTCCGCACCGGAGGCGGGGTCATCTTCGACTCGGGCTCCCTCTACGAGGCCTTGCGCGGAACGATGTCGATTCCTGTCATGTTCCCCTATGTAGTGCTCGACGATGGAACCTACGTCGTCGACGGCGGCGTCTACAACAACATGCCCGTCGACCTTGCGCGCAGCATGGGCGCCGACATCGTCATCGCAGTCGACGTGAACGAGGATGTGCGCGCCGCAGCCAGCGCGGGAGAGGGGCTGGACACGCTCTCCGGCTCCCTCAACCAGTACCTCACCGTCGTCGGCCAGAACCAGGTCGTGCAGCAGTACGTCCTGGCCGACTACATCATGATTCCCGACACTGGCGGGATCGGAACGGTCGACTTCTTCGACATCCCGGCCATCCTTGAGACGGGAAGGGCCTATGTGGAGGACAACCAGGCCATCTTCGACGCCATCGAGGCTGAGCTTTCCGACTTGCTTCCGATGGAGGACCACCACGACTACTCCCAGCTCGGCTACACACGCATCGAGGGCTTCCGTCTGGACGAGGGGGTGGAGGACTTCTCCGGCCTCTTCGAGCCTTTCGTTGGAGAAGCCTATGACGAAGAGACGCTGGGTGAGCTTGCCCAGACATGCGAGCTCGTCCGCCGCATGGCCAATCTGATGAGCGTCACTTTCCATATGGAGGACGGAGGGCAGGTGCGCGTGAAGTGCCGCAGCTATCTCAGTACCCCCATCGTCCTGACCGCAGGACTGTCCGGCGGACTCGAGAGCTGGACTGACATCTCAAACGGAGGCTTCTCCATCCGCATGACGCCACGCCTCTCGCTGCTTGCCGACATCTGGCTGGACGACGTCAGGCTCACACCCGCCATCAATGTGGGAGGAAGCTATGGCCTCAGCTTCCGGGCGACCTGGCTGCCGCTGCGCTCCCTTGCGCTCACGACAGGCGCCGCCGTCTCCTACGGAGGACTCTCGGCCCTCTCTCCCAAGACCTACATGTCGGCCTTCCCGACGCGCGACCTCGAGGCGGGCCTCATGGCCGACATCTCCTGGCTCATCGGTACGTCCCAACGCCTCTCGCTCACGCTGCGCTACGACTTCGACCTGTTGGGCAAGGGCCAGGCCCTTCCGATCACCGAGGCGGGCGAAGCACAGCTGTGGGCCGACGAAGTCCACCACAGACCACGCATCGAGCTTGGCTACAACCTCGACGGCAGCCACCTTGAAGGCGCGATGGAGACGGGAGTCGACTTCGCCATCCAGATCGGAGTCGGCTGGGACGAGGGCCTGACCTGGAGGCTGAGGAGCGACCTCGGCGCCGTCATAAGGCTGACCGACAGCTACAGGAGCTTCCTCGACCTCTCGCTCTCGCTCTTCTCTGCGCGCGGGTCCTTTGAGCTCGCCTCAAGCTACATCGTCGACCCCTTCGGCCAGATGAGCGCCGACTTCATCGACTGCCAGCTTTCCTACCGCCATTACTTCTACCCGAAGAGCAACGGCCTCTACGTCACGGCCGGCCTCTTCGCCGAAGCCCTCGGCAGGCTCTCCTTCCCGTCCTCTCCCATCGCCCAGGCCCCATACAGCAGCCAGTGGCCATTCGGTGAGCTGGACGGCGTGGAGGCGGGAGCCCGACTCGCCCTCGGCTACCTCTCTGACTTCGGTACCCTCGAGCTGGCAGCCCTCTTCTCCTACACAGGGCGCATGGCCCTCTCTGTGACTGTACTATGAGACCTTGGCTCGCCTGGTCGGCCTGGCTGAGGGAACGCTATGGACAGACAGTCTACAGCGTCCCTGTCGACGCCTCCCTCTCCTGTCCCAACCGACGTGCGGACGGCAGTGGAGGCTGCGCCTTCTGCGACGGCAGCGGAGCAAGGGCCGTACAGCTCAGGGAAGGGGAGAAGGACGGTACACTCCCTGTGGACAATCTGCTCTCATCGCCATTGCCGATCGAGGACCAGGTCAGGCGTGGGCTGGACTTCATCGCCCGCCGCTACAAGGCTCAACTCGCCATGCTCCACTTCCAGGCCTGGAGCAACACGAACGCCCCGGTCCCTGTGCTCAGGGCCCTCTACGACAGGGCCCTCGCCCTCCATCCCTTCGTCGCCCTCATCGTCTCGACGCGCAGCGACCTCATTGACGAGGAGAAGACTGCGCTGCTGGCCTCGTACATCAGGCCAGAGCGCGATGTCTGGGTCGAGCTGGGGCTTGAGAGCGCGAGCGACAGGACGCTTGAGCTCGTCGGCCGCGGCCATGACGTGGCCTCCTTCCACCGTGCCGCCGCCATGCTGAGGGATGCAGGCATCCGCGTGGGCGCCCATGTGATGACCTTTCCGTGCTGGGAGACGAGAGCGGATGCTGTGCACACCATCGAGGAGGTGAATGCGGCCGGATGCCAGGCCGTGAAGATCCACGACCTGTGCCTCCTCAGGGGCACGAGGCTCACCGAGGACCACCTGCGATACGGCTGCTATCCTTTCCACTCCCTCAAGGGCTACGTCGAGACGGTCAGCCTCATGCTCGCCCATCTCAGGAATGACGTCATCGTGCAGCGCCTGTGCGCCGACATGACGCGCAGCCGGCTTCTCCATCCACGCCACTTCCCCGACAAGAGCCAGATCATCAGCCTCGTCGAGGATGAGATGAGGCGGCGCGGCTGGAGCCAGGGCTGTCTTGTCTGAGCACAGGATGGCGTCTAGAATTTGTCCATGAGACTTTGCCTAGCTGTCGAGGCGGCCCTCGTCGAGGCCGTCAGAGTTCTGCCTCCAGATGTCGAGGCGGCCCTGAGGAGGGCACAAGAGAGGGAGGATGGGGAATATGCCAAGCTGGCCCTCTCCCACATCCTCGAGGACATCGACATCGCACGCTCTTCGCCCTTGCCGCTATGCCAGGACTGCGGCCTCTTCCTCGTCCTCGTCTCCCTTGGACGTGGCTGCCCCATGCCTGTGGCCGAGATTGAGCGTGAAGTCCTCGAGGGCTGCCGCCGCGCCGTAGAGAAGGCGAGCTACCGGCGCTCTGCCGTCTCCGATCCCGTCTATGGGAGGACGAACACTGGAGACAACCTTCCTCCCGTCATCCACTGGGAGCTTGTGGACGGAGACGGCCTCATGGTGGACATCCTCCTCAAGGGCTTCGGGAGCGAGAACTGCGGCGGGGTGAGGATGCTGCGCCCTACGGAGGGCGAGGATGGTGTCGTCAGCGCCGTCGTCGACATGGTCCGCCAGGCGGGAGGCAAGCCCTGTCCCCCGATGTTCCTCGGAATCGGACTGGGCGGGACTATGGACAGGGCGGCACTCCTGAGCAAGAAGGCCCTCGTGCGCGAGGTCGGCCGTCCAAATGCCCAGGCGCGCTATGCAAGGCTCGAGGAGAGGATCCTCGAGGAAGTGGACAGACTGGGAATCGGGGCCGGAGGCCTGGGCGGATGCAACACTTGCCTGTCCGTCGCGATCGAGACGGCGCCGACCCACATCGCCGGCTTGCCGCTGGCGCTGAGCATCAGCTGCTGGGCCGACCGCAAGGCCCACATCGAGTGGAGGGAAGAGTGGTCACACTGACGCTGCCATACAGACAGGGAGAGCTTGAAGGCATCAGGGCGGGGGACGAGGTCGTCATCAGCGGCGTCCTCTACGTCGGACGCGACCAGGTCCACAAGCGCCTCTACGAGGCTATTGCTTCAGGAAAGCCGTTGCCTTTCGACTTTTGTGGCAACGGCATCTACTACATGGGGCCGAGTCCGGCTCCGGAAGGCTGGCCGATCGGGGCGGCGGGGCCGACGACATCGGCGCGCATGGATCCCTACACGCCGTGCCTCATGGAGCATGGCCTCCGCCTGTCCATAGGCAAGGGGCCACGCAGTGAGGATGTGCGTCTTGCATGCCAGAGGACGGCTTCCGTCTACCTCCAGGCCTATGGAGGCTGCGGCGCCCTCTACGGCCGCACAGTGAGGAAGGTGGAGAACGTGGCATATCCCGAGCTTGGCCCCGAGGCCCTGATCCGGCTCACAGTGGAAGACTTTCCGGCGATATGCATCATCGACAGCCGTGGAAGGCTGCTGGGAATTTGACCCCTGGCCTGCCCTTTGGTATATTTCCGCATGGGTGGGCGAGATGGAAAGGTGGATGCTTTGAGAGCTTTGAGAATTGGTCTTATCCTGAGCCTTGGCCTGCTGCTGGCCTCCTGCTCGTCCAACACTTCCAGCACCGCCTCCAGGGATGTGGATGCCGGTCCAGCCATCCCTGATGCCGTGCCTGAGACTGTCGACGAGCGCTTCTCCTACGTCTTCGGCTACCAGATGGGTCTCGCAATGGACGAGAACGTCATGGGCATAGAGCCGAGCGTCGTCGCACAGGGCCTCCTTGACTACATCGAAGGCACAGGACTCTACAGCGATGAGGAGATGACACAGATCCTCAGCGAGTTCCAGGACAAGGTCTTCCAGCGTGCCGAGGAGCTCTACCGCAGCACAGTGGCAGGCAACCTCGATGCCGCCGAAGCCTTCCTCGCCTCCAATGCGAACCGGACTGGCGTCGTCAGCCTGAGCGACCAGATCCAGTATGAAGTGCTGCAAAGTGGTTCGCCTGATGGCCGCAGGGCCCTCGCTTCAAGCACTGTGACCGTCGACTACCAGTGCATAGACCTCGATGGCAACATCGTCGACTCGACCTTCGGCTCCCAGCCCGTACAGCTTTCCCTTCCCGATACGATCTCGGGCTTCAGCGCCGTCGTCTCACAGATGAGCGAAGGGGAGAGGGTGCGCGCCTGGATCCATCCCTCACAGGCCTACGGGAGCTACGGCAGCGGAAACATCGGACCCAACGAGCTGCTGATCTTCGACATCAATCTGGTCAGCGTCGACGGCTGACAGTAGGCTGGCGAAGCTGTCGCCATGGCCCCACAGCTCTTCGTCCACAGGTGAGGCGGACGCGCCCAGATGCAGGTGGAAGGCGTCAATACCGGCATCCTGCGCCCCTTTTATGTCGCTTGTGAGGCTGTCTCCTATGACGAGGCAGTCCTCCTTCCTTGCCCCGATGAGGGCGAGGGCGCGCTCGAAGAAGACCTTCGCCGGTTTCTGGGCGCCCACTTCCTCGCTGATGATGACATGGTCGAAGAAGCGCATGGCTCCCAGAGCCTCCAGCCGTCCACGCTGCACCTGGGCGATGCCGTTCGTGATGACGCTGAGGCTGTGCTTGTGCGCCAGGTGGGAAAGCATCTCTTCGGCTCCGTCCATGTAGTAGGCATGGCGCGAGAGCTCGTCTATGTACAGCCGGCTCGCCTCTTTGGCATCAAAATCGAGGCCCTGCGAGCGGAAGAAGAGGTCGAAACGCCGCTCCTTGAGCTCTTCCATCGTGATCAGACCATTCTCGAATTCTTCCCAGCATCGGCTATTTGCCTTATGATAGGAGCTGGAGAGTCCTTCGTCGATGCCGAAGTGGTCGAAGAGGAGGCCGAGGGCTTCCTTCTCCGTCCTCTCGAAGTCCAGGAAGGTACCGTCCGCATCCAGAAGCAGGTATTTGTGGCTCATGGATGCAAGATACAGGCTATGACCCTGACAGAGCAAGGAGGTATGCAATGCTGAAGGCCCAATGGCAGTGGATAATAAGTGGAGTGGTCATACTCATTGCCGGAATCTTCGTCCTGGTGAATCCGACCCTGGTCGTCAAGATCGCCGTACTCTCGTTCGGCGTCTACACCTTGATTGAAGGCATCTACAGCCTCATCCTTTCCTGGGCGGTGCGCAAGGCGACTGGCATCTTCAGGGCGAACATCGTGCGCACCCTCATCTCTACGGGCATCGGCATCCTGGTCATCTGGGCTGCGGCGAGCGCGAGCGGGGCGCAGGTCGCGAGCTGGGCCGTCTACCTGATCGCCATCTGGCTGCTGCTGAGCGGACTGTCGGAGCTCATCGAGCTTTTCGTGCTGCGCCGCATGGGCTATGAAAGCTTCGGCGTGGTGACCGGCGCCGTCATCTCGATCATCCTGTCCGTGGTCATGTTCCTCTTCCCCGTCCTGGTGAACAACGCTGTGGTCACAGTCATCGGGGTTGGCATGGTCCTCGTCTCCGTCTTCCTGATCCTCTGGGGCATCAAGATGCTCTCCTTCGAGAAGAAGGTCTTCGAGAAGAGCCACCAGGAGAGCGAGACCGACTGGGAGGAGCTGTGAGCAAGTCTTGACCAAGACTTGCCTGATTTCCTAACATTGCCACATGAGTACTGCAAGGACACATCATCACCATCATATGGCGCTCGAAAGAGAGGCCTGACAAGGTGTGTCCGTACATATAGGGAACCCTCGCAAGGCCGCGAGGGTCTTTTTTTATAAAAGGAGGCAAAGACGATGAGTGGAGGAAAGAAGCTTCGCATCGCGATCCAGAAAAGTGGCAGGCTCTCGGAGAAGAGCCTCGAGACGATCTCGTCATGCGGCATCGATTTCAGCACGGACTCGCGCACGCTGAAGTGCGCGGCGCAGAACTTCCCCTTGGAGTTCCTCTTCGTCCGTGACGACGACATTCCGACCTACGTCTACGACGGCGTGGCCGACATCGGCATTGTCGGACGCAACGAGCTGGACGAGTCGGGCTACAGCCTTGAGGTCGTGCGCGACCTCGGCTTCGCATCATGCCGCCTGTCCATCGCAGTGCCGGAGGGCTTCGACTATCAGGGACTGTCAAGTCTGGAAGGCAAGAGGATAGCGACAAGCTATCCGAGGATACTCTCCTCGATCCTGGAGGAGCGTGGCGTCCAGGCGAGCCTCGTGACCGTCTCCGGCTCCGTCGAGATCACTCCGGCGGTGGGAATCGCCGATTGCATCTGCGACCTCGTCAGTACGGGCGCGACGCTGAGGATGAACGGGCTGAAGGAAGTCGAGGCCATCTACTGGACGAGCGCCGTCATGGTGGCCCGAAGCGACTTCAGCCAGGACGAGGAGCGCAGCGCCATCCTCTCGCGCCTGCTGATGAGGATGGACACTGTCAACAACGCCCGCAAGAAGAAGTACGTCCTCTTCAACCTGCCTGCCGACCGGATCGAGGATGCCGCCCGCATAGTCGGAGGCATGAAGAGCCCAACTGTCACGCCTCTGCTGGACAGCGCCTGGGTCTCCGTCCAGTCGGTCGTGGGCGAGGACCGCTTCTGGTCCGTCTTCGAGGATCTGAAGGCCATCGGGGCCGAGGGCATACTCGTCATGCCGATCGAGAAGATGTCCGACTAGGAGGTGATGCATGCTGCTGGATTATCTGGAGGAACCGTCAAGGGATGAGTATCTGCCCCGTCTGGAACGCCGTCAGGAGGATGACGGGGCTGTGCTTGAAGCCGTCAGTGCGATCATCGATGATGTGAGGCGTCGTGGGGATGCGGCCCTTTATGAGTATGAGGAGCGCTTCGACGCTTCCCGCCTCGACTCGCTCACCGTCAGCGACCAGGACTTCGATGAGGCCGAGGCGGCCGTGGATGGCCATCTGAAGGAGGCCATCGACCGGGCAATCGAGAACATAAGGCGCTTCCATGAGGCCCAGCTGCCTGAAGGCGAGGATGTGGAGACCGCCAAGGGAGTGCGCTGCTGGAGGCGGATCGTCCCGATCTCCAATGTCGGCCTCTACATCCCGGGAGGCACGGCACCCCTCTTCTCGACGGTCCTCATGCTTGCCATTCCGGCCCGTGTCGCCGGCTGCCGTCGGATCGTGCTGTGCACGCCGCCCCACGAGGGACGGATCAATCCTGCCGTCCTCTACGCAGCCCGGCGCTGCGGCGTCGAGGCAGTCTACAAGGTCGGCGGCGCCCAGGCGATAGCCGCCATGGCCTATGGTACAGGGACTGTGCCCAAGGTCGACAAGATCTTCGGACCCGGCAACCGCTATGTCGCCCAGGCGAAGAGCCTTGTAGGCCGCCACACGGCCATCGACATGGTGGCCGGTCCGAGCGAGGTCATGGTCGTCGCCGACTCCTCGGCCGATCCGATGCATGTGGCCAGCGACCTGCTGAGCCAGGCCGAGCATGGGCGTGACAGCCAGGTCATCCTCCTGATCCATGCCGCCAGAGAAGAGGCCAGGGCCATTTATGGGAAAGTCGAGGAGGCCCTCAGCGTCCTGCTTGGCCGTCTGGGAAGGCATGAGTACATGCTGCCCAGCCTCTCCCACTCATGTGCGATGGCCGTCGCCGACAAGGTCAGGCTGGTCCAGATCATCAACGAGTACGCACCCGAGCACCTGATCATCGACACTGTGGACGCCGACGGGCTGTGCACCCTCGTCGAGAGCGCCGGCTCCATCTTCCTCGGCCCCTGGTCGCCCGAGTCCGCCGGAGACTATGCCAGCGGTACGAACCACACCTTGCCGACGTCAGGCTGGGCACACAGCTGCGGCGGGGTCTCTACGGACAGCTTCCTCAAGAAGATCACGGTGCAGAAGCTCAGCCGTGAAGGCCTCATGTCCCTTGTCGACACTGTCGTCACGATGGCCGAGGCCGAGGACCTGATGGCCCATGCGATGGCCGTCAAAGTGAGGCTGCAATGAGCGTGCATGACCTGATGAGGGATAACATAAGGCGGCTTGAGCCGTACAAGTGCGCCCGCGACGAGGCGGGAAGCGGTATGAGGATCTACCTCGACGCCAATGAGAACTGGGCGCCCATCGATGGCTGTGTGGACATCAACCGCTACCCGGACAGCAGCAACCTCGATGTGCGCGAGGCCGTGGGCAGGGCCTTCGGCCTGCCAGCGTCGTCCCTGGCCATAGGCAACGGCTCGGACGAGCTGATCGACCTGCTGATACGCATCTTCTGCATTCCGGGCAAGGATTCCATCCTCGTCCTTCCTCCCACCTACGGCGAGTACTCCGTCCTCGCCTCGATCAACGACGTGCGCGTCGTCGAGTGCCCATTGAGGGAGGACTTCTCCATCGACGAGGAGGCAACCGCAGAGATGATGAGGCGACACCGGCCCAAGCTGACCTTCTTCTGCTCGCCGAACAATCCCAGCGGCAACAGCCTGTGCCGTGATGTCATGCTCCGCCTCGCGGCCCTCAACGAGGGCATCACAGTGGTGGACGAGGCCTACATCGACTTCACCGACAAGCCGGGCATCACGCTGGAGGACATCAGGGCAAATGACAGGATCGTCGTCCTCAGGACCCTCTCGAAGGCCTGGGCCCTTGCCGGAGCGAGGATTGGAATAATGCTCGCATGCGACGAGATCCTCGAGGCCAGCTACAATGTGAAGTACCCCTACAACATCTCGCGTCCTGCGGCCACAGAGGCCATAAAGGCCCTCTCGTGCACCGATGCCTTCAGACGGAGGCTGGAGGAGGAGAAGGCCAACCGCGCCTGGCTGATGGAAGCCATGCGCGCCCTCCCCATCGTCAGACAGGTGCTCTCCAGCGACGCGAACTTCTTCCTGGCGCGCTTCGACGAGCCGAGGCGGATCTACGAGGAGCTCAAAGGGCGTGGCATCGTGCTGCGCGACCGCAGTGGAATGCTCCACTGCGACGGCTGCCTGAGGATCACGGTGGGCAGCAGGAGCGAGTGCGAGGAGCTTGTGAGGACACTGGAGGAACTGTGCAGTTGAAAGAGAAGAAGCCTACAAGACGCATCCTCTTCGTCGACCGCGATGGCGTCATCGTCGAAGAGGACCAGGTGGACAGCTATGAGAAGATCCGCTTCATCCCGCATGTGATGGAAGCCTTGCGGACGATCAGGCGCTCTGGCGACTGGGAGCTGGTGCTCGTCTCGAACCAGGACGGAGTCGGAACTCCATCCTTCCCGATGGAGGACTTCCAGCGTGTCCATGACCGGATCATGGAGACGCTGAGGGGCGAGGATGTGGCCTTCGACGAGGAATGGATCGACTTCTCGCTTCCCGAGGACAACTGTCCCGGCCGCAAGCCCGGCACGGCCATGCTTTCAGGCTATCTTGATGGCAGTTGGGACATCGCACACTCCTTCATGATAGGAGACAGGCAGAGCGACATGGACCTCGCCCGCGCCCTCGGCTGCCAGGGCATATGGTTCCACAGCGGCAAGTGTGGCGGCGATCGTGTGGCCCTGGAGACGGACTCCTGGCTCGAAGTTGCACGCTTCCTCTGTCCTGATGACACCTTGTGCCACCGCACGGCCTCGCTCGAGCGTAGGACGAAGGAGACGGACATCAGACTGCGTGTCGACATCGACGGCAGCGGACAGGGATGCATCGAGACTGGCATCGGCTTCTTCGACCACATGCTCGAGCAGATCGTCCGCCATGCGCGCTTCGATGTCGAGGCCGCGGTCAAGGGAGACCTTGAGGTCGATGAGCACCACAGCGTCGAGGACCTGGCCCTCTGTCTGGGCAAGTGTGTCCTCACTGCCTTGGGCGACAAGCGGGGCATCAGCCGCTACGGCTACGAGGTCCTCACGATGGATGAAGTCCACGCCTGCGTCGCGCTCGACTTCTCCGGCCGGCCCGACTTCGTCTGGGAAGTGGACTTCTCGAGACAGTACATAGGCGTCTTCCCGACTGAGATGATCACGCACTTCTTCAAGTCCTTCTCCAACGAGGCCAGATGCAACCTCTACATGAGTGTGGGCCCCGGCAACTGCCACCACCAGGCGGAGGCCCTCTTCAAGGCCTTCGCGAGAGCCTTGCGCTCTGCCGTGCGTCGCCTTCCAGGCAGCGACGAGCTGCCAAGCACCAAGGGGGTCTTGTGATGACTGCGATGATCGACTACAATGCGGGAAACGTCTTCTCCGTCAGCGCCGCCTTCCGCCGTCTGGGCGAGGAGGTCGTCCTGACGAGCGACCGGGAGACCATACTTTCGGCCGACAGGGTCGTCTTCCCCGGCGTCGGCTACGCATCTGCCGCCATGGACGAGATTGCGAAGCGGAATCTGGCCGAGGTCATCTCCCTTGTCGAGAAGCCCTTTCTGGGCATATGCCTGGGCATGCAGCTCCTGTGCCGCAGCAGCCAGGAGGGCGACGTCGACATGCTCGGCGTCGTTGACGCCCCCGTCCTCCGCTTCGATTCCCAGCAGTGCCGCAAGATACCCCAGATCGGCTGGAACCGCGTCTACGCACAGCCAGACAGTCAGCTCTTCGATGGCATAGGACAGGGAAGCTGGTTCTTCTTCGACCATTCCTACTACGTCCCGCTCCTCGACGAGGGCACCGAGGCCAGGACGGAGTACTACGGCTTCTGGTACTCGAGCGCCATCACGCGTGGCAACTTCCACGGCGTCCAGTTCCATCCCGAAAAGAGCGGCAAGGCCGGAGAGAGGCTGCTTGCCAACTTCCTCTCGCTGGAGGCATAGAGAATGTACGTCATACCTGCAATCGACATCATTGAAGGCAGGTGCGTCCGCCTGAGCAAGGGCGACTACTCCACGAGGGCCGTCTATGGCGACGACCCGCTGGAGATGGCGAAGCTCTTCGAGGATGCCGGACTCAGCCGCCTCCACCTGGTCGACCTGGAAGGCGCCTCGGCCAGAGAACCACGCTCGCTGGGCGTGCTGGAGCGGATCGCAGGCCACACGGGCCTCGTCGTCGACTACGGTGGCGGAATGTATACGCGCCAGGCGCTGGATGCGGCCTTCTCGGCAGGTGCCCACTACGTCACTTGCGGCTCCATCGCAGCGAAGGACCCACAGGAGGCCGCACGCTGGATCGAGGCCTATCCTGGACGGATCATCCTGGGGGCCGACTGTAGAAATGGACGCATCGCCACCGGGGCCTGGAGTGAGGATAGCGGACTTGATATCGTCGACTTCATCAGAGGCTACCAGACTCTGGGGGTGGAATGCTGCATCTCGACCGACATCGCATGCGACGGCATGCTCTCCGGTCCCGGTTGGGCCCTCTACGACAGGATCCTGTCACAGTGCGATGTGGGCCTCATAGGCTCGGGAGGCTTCTGCAGCCGCGCCGACCTCATCCAGGCGGCCAGGCGTGGACTGTATGGCGCCATAGTCGGCAAGGCCTTCTACGAGGGCCTGCTGAGCGCAAAGGACATGAAGGAGGTCGAGGAATGCTCGCAAAGAGGATAATCCCCTGTCTGGACATCAAGGATGGGCGCACCGTCAAAGGAATCAACTTCCTCGACCTGCGTGATGCCGGAGATCCGGTGGAGAACGCGGTGCGCTATTGCGATGAGGGGGCCGACGAGCTCGTCTTCCTCGACATAACGGCGACGGTCGAGCGCCGTGAGCCTCTCAGCGCCCTTGTGCGGCGGATCGCCGAGCACATCAACATTCCATTCACCGTCGGCGGCGGCATCAGGACTGTCGATGACGTCAGGAGCATCCTGATGAGCGGAGCCGACAAGGTCTCGATCAACAGCCAGGCCGTCAGGAACAAGGGCCTTGTAGCCGAGTCCTCATCCGCTTTCGGCAGCCAGTGCATGGTGGTCGCCGTCGATGTGAGGGCCAATGCATCCAAGGCCTCTGGCTACGAGGTCTACATTGATGGAGGACGCACTCCCACAGGCCTCGACGCGCTTGAATGGGCACTGGAAGTCCAGGACCTCGGCTGTGGCGAGATCCTCCTCACGAGCATGGAGGCGGACGGAACGAAGGCGGGCTACGACATCGGCATCACGAGTCTGCTCTCATCCCACCTCTCGATTCCTGTCATAGCCTCGGGCGGAGCCGGCCGCATGGAGGACTTCAGCGCCGTCTTCGCGCCAGAGTGCGGGGCCGACGCGGCCCTGGCCGCCTCCGTATTCCACTACCATGAGATCGCCATTCCGGCACTGAAGGCCTATTTACAAGAATGTGGAATTGTTGTTAGGGTATAGCTCTACAAAGGTTGGAGTTATGGCAATAGACTTCGAGAAGGGAAATGGACTTGTACCTGCAATTGTGCAGGACGCCGTGACACACAGGGTGCTCATGCTCGGCTACATGAACGCCGAGGCCTACCAGCTCACTCTGGACAGGGGCCTGGTAACCTTCTGGTCACGGTCGAGGGGACGGATCTGGACAAAGGGGGAGACGAGTGGCAACTTCCTCCAGGTGCGTGAGATACTGACCGATTGCGACAACGATACCCTGCTCGTAAAGGCCATTCCTTCCGGCCCTGTCTGCCATACGGGAGCCGACACCTGCTTCAATGAGGAGAACGAGCCTGGTGAGATGACGAGCACCGAGTTCCTCGTCTATCTGGAGGACGTCATCCAGGACAGGAGGGACAATCCCCAGGAAGGCAGCTACACGAACCACCTCTTCAGCCGCGGTCTGAACAAGATCGCCCAGAAGGTCGGTGAGGAGGCCGTCGAGCTCATCATCGCAAGCAAGGACGACAACAAGGAGCTCTTCCTTGGCGAGGCGGCTGACCTGGTCTACCACTTACTCGTCCTCCTGGCACAGAAGGACACCAAGCTGGCGGAGGTCGTCGACGTCCTCAAAGGCCGCCATTCCCGCTGATGCTCACAAGCGAAGTGGAGGAGGGCAACCTCGACTCGATCGAGCTCGAGGGTGCTGACGAGTCGCATCAGGACCTCAGCGGTCTGACGGTCTGTGCCTGCACCTTCACACGTGTCGACTTCTCGTCGACGCTGCTTTGCGGAACATCCATTGTCGACACACTCTTCGAGGACTGCGAACTGTCCCATGCCGACTTCTCCAAGGCACATCTGACAAGAGTCCGCTTCGTCGGCTGTTCCCTCAAGGGGGCATCCTTTGTCGAGGCGCAGCTGAAGGAGTGCACATTCACATCATGCCATTCCACCTGGGCGATGTTCTCCTCTTCTTCCATGAGGAAGACTGTCTTTTCACAGTGCCAGCTGGGCGAGTGCGACTTCAGCTCGCTCAAGGCCAAGGCCCTTTCGATCAGGGACTCGGACCTCACCCGCTCAAGCTTCCTTGGCACAATGCTCTCCACTCTCGACCTGCGTGGCAGCGACATCACAGGAATCTTCGTCTCCGACACGATGAGGGAGCTGCGCGGCGCACGTCTGGATGTGCCACAGCTCATCCAGCTTTCAGGCCTGTTGGGCATCGAGCTCATCTGAAGCTATCCAACCATTCCTGCATATGCTTCGACTCCAATTGCATTTCAAAAGTCAAATATATTTCTGAAAATAGAAATTAAAACTGGAAATTATGGCAGTCTCCAGCCCTCCTGCGGCCAGAGACTGCCAAGGGGAATCCTTACAGCAGGCTGTGCTCCAGGAAGGAGTAGTAGCCTTTGTCGGTGAAGACGAGGTGGTCGAGCACCTTTATGCCCAGAATCTCGCCCGCCGCCTTTATCCTCCGTGTGACGTTTATGTCGTCCTCCGATGGATCGAGGTTGCCTGAGGGGTGGTTGTGGGCTATCGCTATGGCCGTCGCACGGCGTGCTATCGCATCCGAGAAGACCTCGCGCGGGTGGACAAGCGTCTTGTTCACGAGGCCGACCGTCGCGACGAAGATGTTGAGCACTTCATGCGCCCCGTTCAGGACGAGGACGATGAACTGTTCCTGATGGCGGCTCGCGTAATGCCTGACCTCACGGTAGATGTCACCCGGTGATGAGATCGTCGCGCCGACGCCCATCTTCCTCAGCCTGCGGCGGCCAAGCTCCAGGGCGGCAAGCACAGTCGTCCCCTTGGCCTTTCCCATGCCACGTATGGCGCAGATACGGTCCAGGTCAGGATCCTCGTCCCTGTCCAGCAGGTCGAGCAGCTCGCCCGAGATCTCGTTCACGCTCCGGTCCAGCGTTCCTGACGAGACGAGGAGCATGACCAGCTCCAGGTCGCTCAGGCTTTCGGGCCCCTTCCGTTCCAGCTTCTCGCGGGGGCGGTCCTGCTCTTCCATTTCACGGATGTTCATCCAGATTGCCTTGTTCTTTTCGTAGATCATGTCCCCTATATGCATTCGTCTTCTGTTTTGGCCAGCTTTTGGGGTAAGATTCCCTCCATGGATGCGAAAAGATACCGTATCGGAGAGCTTTGCAAGCTGACAGGCCTCACGGCGAGGACCATCAGATACTACGATGGGCTGGGCCTGCTGAAGACCAAGGAGAAGACCCGGGGCGGCCAGAGGATCTATTCCGACAGCGACCTGGTCTACATACGGCGCATCATGGAGCTCAAGGCGCTCTCCTTCTCGCTGGACGAGATCCGGCGCATCATCGTCCTCGGTGGCGACGACAGCAGTGGGGAGAAGCGCAGGGCCGTCCTCCTGGAAAGCTATCAGAAGAAGCTTGATGGTGCCCGGCGCCGCCGCGATGCGATCGAGCGCGAGATGGGCGAGCTCGAATGGCACATAGCCCAGCTTGAGAAGGCGGACGGCAGTTTCAAGGACTGTCCCGGCCGCCTGTGCGCCGAGTGCGGCTTCAAGTCCAACTGCTCCTTCAGGAGAGATGACTGAGGTAGGATCCGATCTTCAGGGAGAGTGCGACCACGTCCGCTTCCAGCTCGCGTGGCAGATGGCGGGTGAAGAACATGCACTCATATGTCAGCCAACCCTTGTAGCCGACCTCGTGGAGGGCCTTCACGACCTCAGGCCAGTCAATCGTGCCGAAGAAGGGCAGGTTGTGCTCGTCGCTTGTGCCATGGTTGTCTGCGATGTGGGTCGCGACGAGACGGTGGGACAGCTTTCCGATCTGCTCCCTGAGATCAAGGCCACGCATGTGGGCATGGCCCGTGTCGAGGCAGGCTCCGATATGGCCTTGCGGCAAGGCGTCGACGATGGCGCAAAGCTCATCGGCCGTCGAAATCTCGTCCGCTCCTTCCATGTTCTCGACAGCCAGGATGGAGGCTGAGCCCTCCAGCAACGGCAGAAAGCGTGACAGGTAGGCGACGTTCTCCTCCACTGAGGCTTTGATCGGATGGATGACGATTGCGGGAATGCCCAGTTCGACAGAGTATGTGATGGCCCTTGCGATTAGACTGTCGAAGCGTTCCCGGCCATCCTCATCCAGCGCCAGATGGTCCCTCGGGTAGGGCACATGGGACTGGACATAGTCCAGCCCATGGGCCTCACGCAATTCCTTCAGGCGGGCGATGTAGTGTCCGTCGATTCTGGAGGATGGGTTCATCATCTCGCAGAAGTTCAGATCCAGCCTCCTGTAGCCGTAGCGGGCAAGCAGGGGGATGACCTCAAGCATCGTCCGCTTCGAGCCGTCAGGCAGGAAGGAGATCAGGTTGGTGCTAGTCGCCGTTCTGTCTGTGGAAGTCGTCAAGGTAGCCATCGATCTCATGCGCCATGCGCTCAACCGTCGCGTCGACATCCCCACCTTCCTCGAGCATCGCCCTGATGTTCGACTGGAAGGAGTAGTATACCTGGTAGGCGTTGGGGATCCAGAGTCCTGTGACCATTGGATTGGAGGCCAGCAGCTGACTGCTCGCCACGGCGAAGAGGGGATTCGCCTCGCAATGGGCCTGGTATTCCTCCATCTCGTAGGTGGCCTTGTTGACGGGCAGGTAGCCTGTCGCGATGTGCCACTGGAGCTGTGCCTCGGCGCTGGTCAGATACTTTGTGAAGATCCACACTGCCCTCTCCGTCTGGGCGTCCTTGTGGAAGGTGAAGAGGGCTCCTCCCGAGAGGTTGACGCCTCCGGTGGCCTCCTCGTCGACCATCGGGACGGAGGCCACTCCAAGCTCGAAGCGGCCGTCTATGGCTTCGAGGACGCTGGTCAGGTTGCTCGTGCTTGCAAGCATGGAGGCCGTCCTTCCTGCGGCGAACTCGGCGCTGACTCCGCTTGTCAGGTTGTTGAGGCCGCCCGTCGCGTAGAGTTCCTGCCACTTGACGAGGAAGGCTTTGAGAGTGCCCTCTTCCTCGAAGACCGTCCTCGTCGGCGTACCCTCATGGCCGTTTGCCATGTCCGTGATGTAGCTCAGACCGTGCTGCATGCCGATGAAGGAGCACAGCTCATAGGTCGTCGGAACGCTTGCGATCGCATAGCGCGTCACATTGCCTGAGCTGTCGCGCTGGATCAGGGAGGGCGCCATGGCGGTCAGATCGTCCAGCGTCCTCGGCGGCTCGAGGCCAAGGGAGTCGAAGAGCGTCTTGTTGTAGTAGAAGAGGAGGGTCGAGGCGTTGAAGGGCAGCCCAATGACCTTGCCCTGGTAGCGCATGCTCTCGAGGGCATGGTCCAAGGCGAAGGAGAGGTCATCTCCCTGGTCCGCGGCCAGGTCCTCCATGTAGTACAGGTGGCGGTTGCCGGCCATGTCGACGACACCGGTCGCGTCGAGCTGGACCAGGTCGGGCAGCTGGCTGACGTCGTCGCCCTGGGCGACGGTACGCAGCTTTGTCAGCGTATCGTTCGCGCTGCCCTGGTAGATGGCCTCGACGACGATGCCCTCCTGGGCGCCGATGCCTTCGTTGAAGTCCTCGACCAGCTGGTCGGAAGCCTCTCCGATGACGCCGCTGTTGCTGTGCCACCAGGTGATGTGGACTCGTCCATCATCCTCGCGTGCGCCGTTGGCGAAGAGCATTGCGGGAATGAGGAAGAGGACTGTGAAGATGAGCTTTCTCATATGGACCTCCTTGTTCACATGAACATATAGCCCTGGCGCAGCGAAGCCATGATCCTCCGGTGCATCAGGATGAAGACTGCCAGGAAAGGTATGAGGACGATCACGATCGCGGCGAAGATCGGGCCGTAGTCGAGGCTCTCGGCGTAGCCCAGCATCGTGATGCCGATCTGCACCGTCCTCATGTCGGTGCGGTTCGTGACGAGCAGCGGCCACAGGTAGCTGTTGAACATCGCAACGAAGCTCTGCAGCAGGAGGGTCGAGATGACGGCCCTCGAGATCGGGATGAGGATGGAGATGATGTAGCGCCGGTCGCTTGCGCCGTCCATCGCGGCGCTGTCACGGATTGAGGCTGGGATGGAGAGGAAGAACTGGCGGAGCATCAGGATCTGGCTTGCGGGCACGAGGCTTGTCGATATGATGCCCAGCCAGCTGTCCAGCAGGCCCAGCTTCTGTATCGTCAGATAGTTTCCGCTCAGCAGCAGGTCGCCTGGGATGAAGAGCGTCAGCGCCAGGATGGCGAAGATGAGCTTGCGTCCTGCGAAGCGGAAGTAGGCCAGCGCGTAGGAGGCGAGCATGGCTATGACCATCCTGCCGAGGGCCGACATCACACCCGTGACGAGGGAGTTGAGCATGTAGGTCGGGAAGTGGCGGTTCGACAGTGCCCTCTGGTAGTTCCTGAAGGACCAGGACGAGGGAAGGATGCGTGCCGGCGAGGTCGCGAAGTCGCCTGCGCTGAAGAAGGAGGCGAGGAGCGCGTAGATGAAGGGGAAGAGGACGAGGAGGGCCAGGGCCGTCACCAGGGCCAGGCGCACAGTGGTCCACATCCTAGTTCTCATAGTGGAGCCTCCTGGCCTCGAAGCGCATCGAGAGGATTGTGATGACAGCCGCCATGACGAAGACGAGTGTGCTGACCGCCGCTGCCGCCGACCAGTTCGAGTTGCGGAAGGCCTCGATGTAGTACTGGTATACGATGGTCTGGGTCGAGCGGAAGGGGCCGCCCTCCGTCATGACCATGATGGGCGCGCAGATCAGCAAAGCGTCCTTCATCGAGATGAAGAGGACGAAGAAGAGTGTGGGGCCCAGCAGGGGTGCCTTGATGCGCCAGAAGAGCTGCCATTCGCTTGCGCCGTCGAGGCGGGCCGCCTCGATGGGCGCCTTGTCGATGTTCCTCAGCGCGGAGAGCAGCAGGAGGTAATCGAGGCCGAAATCGAGGGCGATGCCGAGGAAGACGACGGAGAACATGGCCGCCAGGGCATCGTTCGTCCAGGGGATGTCCACCCCGATGATGCGGTTCACGATTCCGACCGATGGGCGGAACATGTATTTGAAGATCAGGGCCATGCTGCTCATGCCCATGGCCATGGGGAGCATGAAGATGACTTCGTAGACCTTGTTCGCCCGTCCCTCCCTCTCAGTCAGCAGGACTGCGGCGAGGATGAGCGCGAGGTTCAATGGGACGAAGAGGACCATGAAGAGCAGCGTGTTGCCAAGGCTCTGCCAGAAGATGGGATCGGCCAGGACGCGCCGGTAGTTGTCCAGTCCCACAAAGGAGGAGAGGGAGCGGTCGATGCGCACCAGGAAGAGGCTCTCGACGATGTTCCTCAGGAAGGGAAGGTAGACGAAGACCAGGGCCGTCAGGAGGGCGGGCGCCAGGTAGGCGTATGGCTTCAGTCTCTTCATCCTCATGGCCGTGGAAGATAGCAGATTGGTGGTTTTTCGTCAATCAATTCTTTTAAGGAAAAGAAGATGTCTGACGTGTTGAAACTTGACGTAAACTTTTGGTGCGTCATCTTCCATTTTTGCCCAAAGTTCACGTGTTTTTGACTATCATTTTGGCCCGATTGGGGATAGAATTGGACAGAGACAGAAAACTATCAGGAGGCATATTTTTTATGAAACCGACACTTCTGGTGCTTGCCGCAGGTATGGGAAGCCGCTACGGCGGAGTCAAGCAGATCGATGCTGTAGGCATGCACAATGAGACCCTTCTCGACTTCGGCGTCTACGATGCCGCCCACTCCGGCTATGGCCGCGTGGTCTTCATCATCCGCAAGGACATCGAGAAGGACTTCAGGGAGCGCCTCTTCGACCGCATCGCCAGGAACATGGACGCCGACTACGTCTTCCAGTCACTCGACTCTCTGCTGACCAGCGAGCAGCTGAAGATGGCTACGGACAGGAAGAAGCCCTGGGGCACGATCCACGCCCTTCTGTGCGCCAAGGATGCCGTGAAGACGCCCTTCACAGTGATCAACGCCGACGACTATTATGGACGCACGGCCTACCAGGATCTGGGAGCCTACCTCTCGACCCTCGACAACGACAGCACGGCCCACGCCATGGTCGGCTACGTCCTCGAGAACACGATGAGCAGGTCCGGCAGCGTCTCCCGTGGCGTGTGCAAGGTCAAGGACGGCTATCTCGAGTCGATGGAGGAGAACACGAAGATCGAGTACACCGCCGACGGCGGCATCGTCTCCCATATGGACAGGGGCGATGAGACGCTCACCGGCAAGGAGGTCGTCTCGATGAACTTCTTCGGCTTCACGCCCAAGGCCTTCGATTCATTCGTCCCCTACTGGGAGTCCTTCATCAAGGACAACATCACGAGCCCCAAGGCCGAGTGCCTCCTGCCCAATGCCGCAGGCAAGATGGTCCAGGACGGAGAGGGCACGATCAAGGTCCTCACCAGCCAGGAGAGGTGGTTCGGCATGACCTATCCGGAGGACAAGCAGCTTGTCATGGACGAGCTGAGGAACAAGATCGCCACGCACTACTATCCCGAGAAGCTCTGGGAGAAGTGAGCACCTCTGTGGTGACGAAAGCGGGGACGGCACTGCCGTCCCCCTTTTTTGTGCCCTTGCGTCAGCCATCCTCTGATTGAAGGAGGAAGGGTGGGCGGAGTGGACCGAGGAGCAGCTTTTTGATGGGAAAGCCTTGATGATCTTCAAAAGGTCGACCCCGCATCCACCCTTCCAAATATTCTCAAGCGTGCTTCTCGGCCCAGAGCCTGTCGGCGGTCTCAGCCCAGGAGGCTGCCTTCTGCCGGCACTTGCCGCACAGACTGTGGACATCCTCGGGCGCCGCCAGGTCGGTCGAGTGGGCATGGGACTGGACGACCATGCGCTCCAGCGCGTCAGGGTTGTCCAGCAGGGGACAGGGCCTGAGGTGGTTCCCATTGAAGGGCTGAGCTTCCTGATAGGCCTTGAAGAGGGGCGACTGGAGCACTTCGACCAGGCTCATGTCCTTGATGTTCCCACATGAGTAGTGGATGAAGGCGCATGGCTCAGCGTCTCCATTGGCGTTGATGTGGAGGTAGTACCTTCCTCCCGCCACACAGCCCTTGACGTATTCTCCGTCGTTCCAGAAGTCCATCGTCCAGATCGGCTTAGTCTTCCTGTACTCGCGCACCTTGTGGTACATCCACTCCCGCTGTTGGGCGCTCACCATGAGGTCGGTGGGCGCTCCCTGTCCGACTGGCATGTAGGTGAAGAGCCAGCAGAACTTGGCACCCTGGGCAATCATCCAGTCGAAGTACTCCTCGCTGCCGATGACGGAGCAGTTCGCGCTCGTGTAGCATGTCGAGAAGCCGAAGGGCAGGCGGTTCTCCCTGAGTATCCTGGTCGCCTCTACGACCTTGTCGAAGGTCCCGTTTCCACGCCTCGAGTCGGTGGCCTCGCCGAAGCCTTCGACGCTGATCGCAGGCACGAAGTTCTTCACTCTCAGCATCTCGCGGGCGAAGTCCTCGTCGATCAGGGTGCCATTGGTGAAGCAGCTGAAGACCGAGTCGGGATGGCGTGAGCACATCTCGATGATCAGATCCTTCCTCACCAGAGGCTCGCCACCCGAGTAGAGGAAGAAGTGCATGTCCAGCGCCTCAGCCTGGCTGATCAGGCCATCGAGCGTCTCCCCGCTCAGGTTGAGCCTGTTGCCGTACTCTGCCGCCCAGCATCCTGTGCACTTGAGGTTGCATGCGCTCGTCGGGTCAATCAGGATGGTCCATGGAATCGAGCAGCCATAGCGCTCCTCGTTCGCGCTGCGGCTTTTTGACCATTTGTAGAAGGCATTGAGGATGAAGTTCCTGACGCAGGTCTTCCTGACTTCGCTGTCGATGTCGGTGAAGAGGGAGACGAGCAGCTTGTGCATGTTGTCGTCCTTGTCGCTTATGACGCGGTCGAACTGGTCAAGCTTCGCCTTGTACTCCTGGCCCGGCATCAGGCGGCGTGCCATCGCCATGAGGCGCGGGAGGTTCTCTTCCGGATCCTTCTCCAGATAGCCCATCGCCAGGTCGAGCGACATGTCGAGGGCCTTTTCCTTTACGTTTGCCATAGTGATGAATTTCTCCTGTGGCAAAACATAGTATTGTGACACTCGCGGGGAAATGGCCAGTTTGTGGACTGTGTCGGCTTTTTGGACAGAACGTTCCCTGTGTCGAGTTTTCAGCCGCGCAGGATTGAGATGGTGTTCTCCAGGTTGGTCTGGATGATCAGGCTGAGCTGGTGGAAGAATGTCCTGTCCACATCCATGCCTTCCTGGATCCAGCGGAGGACGAGGCTGGAGATCGCCACCGCATAGTAGCTGACGACGAAGTCCCTCTTCTGGCGGGGAATCATGGCAGTGCCGGGAATACGGTCCACAAGTCCGTCCATGATCCGCTTGATGTCGGGCTCAAGGCGGAGGCGAAGACTGTCGTAGTTCTTGCTGCGCACAATGTTGAGGACGATGGGCTTCTCCCTCATCATGACATCGTATATCTCCATCAGACAGGTCGAAAGGTCGTTCTCAGGCCTGAAACAGTCCTTGCACATGTCGATGATGATCGAGCTTGCCAGGTCGACGATGTCCCTGTAGTGGTAGTAGAAGGTCTGCCGGTTGATGCCCACGCGCTCGCTGATGTCCTTCACCGTGATCTTCGAGAAGCTCTTCTGCTCCAGCAGCTCCATGAAGGTCTTTCTGATGCTTTCATCCGTCAGTTTTCCAGACATTGTGTTCTCCTGCCTTTCCGAAGATAGCAATAGGTGAGGAAGGAGTCAAAAACGGCCTGCCGTTAGAGTAGGTCATAAACAATCAACAGGGGATGCGGACGTTTTATTTGTCCGGAGCTGTCAACAGGGAAATTGAAAAAGTTGAAAGTCGCATGTGGAGGGCAAAATTCCAGTCGAACCGGCAGGGCACACCAATCCAGCCCTGCCGAACAGGGCTTTTCAAAAAGCTGGC
>JADIMU010000044.1 GCA_017694495.1 Candidatus Aphodenecus pullistercoris | reverse complement strand
CTCCCGCTCTTGAAAACAAGGCGGAGGCATATGTCTGCCAATCCTGTGGACATGTATTTGCCGATTACAAGATCAGATGATCATTGCCGCCTTCATCCGGCAGGACAAGCCTGGCCGGTTTTCTGGCGGCTGACTTTATAAAAGATCTCCGCCGTCCCAAAAGCCAAACGGGAGCGGAGATTATCTCTAACATCTGAGGCCGCCGTCTTGCTGGCGACTCCTTTCATCCCAATAATACGACTGGAAGCCGATATTCGTCAACAAATCGCAAATCGTACAAGGGAACAGCTCGTGACAGCACCTCCAGGCCATAGCGCTTTCTGAAGGCCTCACACCTCGTCCCATCAGGATGGAACAGACTGTAGTCGGCATAGGCGCGTCCCCTCGAGCCGACTCCAGGCACAAGCGCACTCTTCATACTGGAATGGATTCCATCCATCCTTGCCAGCCTGGGGAATGCGATCACAGTGGTCATCTCGTGCGGATCAGGTCCTCGGCATCAAGCAGCATGAGACGTCCACCACTTTGGTCCGCAAGCGATTCCAGAGCCTGTGTGAAGCCACCCCTGGAGAGGATGCAATAGCGCCTGTCCTCAAGCTTTGGATAGGCAAGATGAGAGCGTTCGACAAGCTGTTCGTAGACATCGACATCGACAGGACTTCTCCTCCACTTGCACTCTCCGAAGAGAATTGTGGAGGAAGAGACCACAGCCACAAGGTCCATTTCCTCATTCCTATGCACAAGCCTGTTGGGGAACTCGACATTGCCGATTGTACGTATCGGCGCATTGTAATGTGTCAGGACGAAGCGCTGGAAAGCCTTCTCCATTTCCCTGGCTGTGAACTGGTCAAGCTCATCCATGGCCAGTCTCATCGCCCCTTCTCCCGCTCCATATTCGATGCTCGACTCGTAAGGGAAGACGTAGCGGTAGAAGAACCTGAAGCTACCATCGACGATGTCCCAACCACGGCTCAGGCCGACTCCAGCGATCGGCTTCCTTCTGGCGACCACACCTATGTCCTCAAGCTTCGAGAGGACCTGGCTGACCACAGCCTTGTCCTTTCCGCTTTTCGATGCGATCACGGACACTTCATTGTTTCCATGCGCCATCAGGTCGAGGATGCCTTCATAGAGGTCCACACTCCTGAACGACATCGACAGGAGCAGTCTGGGTTCGACCAGCAACCGGCCACCAGGAGAGAAGAACTCGGCCTCCACAGCCTCTTCAAGGGATTTCTGCGACGCGAAGAATGAAAGATAGTATGGGATGCCGCCAGAGAGCGCATGTGCCCTGGCGATGTCATCACATGACCAGCCGGTGAGCATGAGCGCCGTCTCAGCGATGGAGAAAGGCAACAGCTTGATTGTCGATGCGCTGCGTCCATAGACAGGGCTTTTCAGGCCAAGAAGATCATCCTCGATGAAGCTTGTACTGGACGAACAGAGGACCAGTGTCAGATCGCACTGTTGGAAATCATTGTCCACAAAGCTTTGCAATACACTCAGGAATGAGCTGTCTGCCTGTGCCAGATAGGACACTTCATCGATGACAAGGATGAAGTTCCTTTCCTTGATGAGATGCACAAGCGCCTCGAACACAGCCGCCATCGACGTATAAGGAGCGATTTGTGAAGATGAGTAGAATGTGGAACCCATCAGAGCCGACAGACGACGAAGATTGAAGTCCATGTCAGTCGTCGCCTGGAAATATAGATGGTCCCGACCAGAGATGGCATGCTTGATGAGTTCGGACTTGCCGACCCTGCGTCTTCCGTATACCACAACAAATCTGAACCCGTCGCTGTCGAATATCTTCTCGAGCTTCTCGACTTCCTTCTCTCTTGCCACGAACTTCTTCATGGCTCAAAGCTAAATGACAATTTACAAATTGTCAATTTATAGATTGACAATTCACAGATTGCCATCATCAAGACCGCAAGAGCCCAAATGATCTCCACCGTCTTGCTGGAGACTCTTTCCATCCCGACAATTCGGCTGTAAGGTGCTATTTGTCAACAAATCGCATCGTACCTGACTGCTCCCACAGGCAAGCCTCTGTGAATCTGGCAAATTGACTTGCACCATGTCCGCACGCCAGTTTCAGGCTTTGGAACCAGGGCTTTCATTGGTCAAGCTGGCATCAATGCTTACTCGTTGCTGACAAGATGGATGTAGATGTCTGCCGTATAGCCTCCGCCCACGAGATTGCGCTCCTCATTGCCATCTTGCGCATAGCGGATGAGGATGTCTCCATCATCATAGTAGGAATGGAGCCAGTTGTTCTGGTTGCGCTCGATGCGCATCGAGGACTGATTCAAGCCAAATTGACCAACAGAACGAAGCCAAATTGACTAATGGAATCAAGCCAAATTTACCAACAGATGACGCAACATATTCACATAAAACAAATTGCAACCTTGACTGTTTGCATACGGAGTGAAAAAAAGGACAATAGTGCGGAAAACCTTGGCCACAGAAGAGCGTAATCGTGGCCGCGAGTGAGTAGAATCCTGGCCAGAGGACTCGGCCCGAAAGAAGTCCGGGCCGAGTGGGCAGGCTCACATCTCCTGTTTCCCTTCCAGAGAGATCTCGACGATGTAGGCACTGCCAGTCAGCCGTCGTCTTATCGAATCCGCTTCGCCTTTGCGCAGTTGGGAACCGCAAAGCAGCTGACCCCATTCACCCGGGTCGTATTGCGAGCCGATGAGCGTTGGCAGATGCTTCTCATCCCTCTGTTTCACCAGCTGGAATAGCACACTCACCACTTCAGGCGTGCCATCTTCAGAAAGGAAGTCGTCTATGATCAGAATCGGAATGGAGGAGTACTTGCGCAGCTTCTTCTTGTAAGCCTCCACGTCTGAAACGCGCAAGGTGACCAGTTCATCCATCAGCATCATGTAGTCCGTGTACAGGCATCTGGACCCCCTCAAGCAGGCTTCTCTTCCGATTGCGCTCAACAGGAAGCTCTTACCTGCATTGGACGCACCGAAGACGCATACGTTCTTTCCGTTGGAGATGAATGCGAGTGCTTTGACCTGCTCGAGTACCGGCTCGTTGTAGAGTCGGCCGTTCTTGGAGTGTAGGCTGTCGATGTCTCCCATCCTGCCCGCAAGCCGTCCACTCTTGAGCAGCCTCTGCGCCGTCTTCTCCTTCTTTGAGATGAAACCTTCATCGACCACCGCCTCCAGTACGGCCAGCGGAGGCATCTGGAATGTGCTTGGCTCATCAAGCATACGTTCAAGCTTGCTGGCCATCGCATCCATTCCAAGGTAGTCCAGCTCCTCCACCAACCGGTAATAGATGTTGTCCTTCATCCATCCGCCTCCTGAGCTCTGAGCAGGTGTTCCAGTGAATACTGACTGTCATCCGCTTTGTAGCGCATGCGTGGCGCTGGCTCATCCTGCCTGTTCAAAACGACATGGTCGGAAGATGCCAGCATGTCCCTCACGAAAGTGTAGTTCGGCCGATGGGCCTCCAGCGCGTGCATGCAGGCGGCCTCGAGGGCGTCCACGCCATGCTTCTTGGCGAGAGAGATGACGCCCATGCAAGCCCTGAATGTCTGGTTTGGGTATCTCCGCGAGGCCAGTATCCTCTCCACGACAGCCTTCGTGTTCGGGCCAATGGCCGTCGCCTTCGCCTTGAAGTAGTCTGGGGACCAATATGAGAAGTCGCTTGCCGTCTTCGGCGCTGTCGTCTCGTCATAGACCCATTCGTGCCTTCCATGGCACCTGGGGTATGTCTTGATGAGTGTGCCTGTGCGCGTGTAGATCGAGACCTTCGAGTAGCTGGCACGGATCTCGACTGTGGAGCCGACCCACCTCTTTGTCATACAATAGTGGTTGCCATCAAAGAAGACCGAAAGGTCTCCTGCCACTTTTGCCGTCCTCTTCTGGGTGACTGCAAACATTTCGGAAGGGAGCGGTAGAAGTGCGGGTTTCTCGAATTCGAGGAACTTGTCGCGCCTTGAGAAATCAAGTCCCCTGAAGTTCTCGGCATTGCGTTCCTCGACCCTGCGCATGAGCTCTGCATTCAGGTCGGCAAGAGAGAAGAACACCATCTCGTTCATCTCGGCCAGGATGTCGCGGGTGACCACTCCGACCGAGTTCTCAACCATGGGCTTCCAGCGTGGTGACCTGACTGCCGCAGGAAGGATCGCCGTGTGGTAATGGTCGGCCCAGTTCTGGAACGTCTCGTTCAATGATGGCTCCACCCAGTCCCTGTTGTGGTTGACTGCCACCTTGCAGTTGTCTGGCGTGACGATTGGCGTTACGCCGCCGAAGAAGCTCAAGGCATTGTTGCAGACCCTGATCCAGTTCTCCTCGTCGCAGCAGACAAGCCCTTCGGCATAGAAATAGGCGCTGTACGACAGGGTCGCGACGAATATGACCACCTCAACGCCATCTTCAGAAGGATTGGCACTTTTCAGACGCAGCTTCATTCCCGCGAAGTCGAGTTCCATGTTCTCTCCGGGATTGCGTAAGATGTGGCTCACCGTCTCCTGGTCGCAGACCCAGTCGGCCATCCGCTGACAGAACTGCCTGTAACCATATGGCTCTTTCCCTTCGACGACCCCTGCAGAGAAATATTTCCGCCATTGCCGCTTGAGCGTCTCACCCTTGTTCTTCATCGCCGAGACTACGGCTGCATAGTCGGGCTCCCTGTAATGCGCGCTCTTTGAGATGTTCCCCTGTTGCTTGTAGAGCACCTCCCGTATCCGCTCGTTTGTGACATCTTCCCCCAGCGGGTAGGACAGGAGATTCCTGTCGCACCTCTCGAAACGGCTCAGGAATTCGTTCACAGCACTTTTGCTGCATCGTACTGATGCCGCAATCTCTCGAGATCCCATCTTCTTCTCATAGGAGAGGAACAGGATCTCCCTGTAGTTGATCATTGACTGACCTCCTGAAATGGATTTTGCTCCGCACGGAGCTACCAGGAAGTCTAATCCAAATCAAACTGCATTCAGTCAGGCTGGGCATGAATGGTGGCCACGTTTTCCCGCACAGCTGGCCAAGAATTCACGCTTCTGTGGCCGTTTTATCACGCCATATGCACTGTTTGGCTATCAACCTCTATAGTGGAAGCATGTGTGAACAAGCCATTCTGAACAGCCATTCGCCCAACTACCTGCCAAGGATTGCGGACCGTATTCTGGCTCGCAAGCTGGCCGGAATGGGGGCGATTCTGATCAAGGGCCCAAAGTGGGTTGGCAAGACGACGACTGCAGAGCAGCATGCATCGAGCGTCATCTACATCGACCAGCCGGACAAGGTCGAAGCGAACATCATGGCCTCCCAGGTCGACCCGATGCTGCTCCTGGATGGAGAAACTCCACGGCTCATCGACGAGTGGCAGGTTGCCCCCAAACTCTGGGATGCAGTACGCTGGTGCGTCGACAGACGAAAGGCTGATGGCCAGTTCATTCTGACAGGATCCTCAGTTCCCCTCGACATGGATGTGCAAGCTGATACTGTCCACCATTCCGGCACTGGCCGCATCGCACAGATGCTGATGAGACCAATGAGCCTGTGGGAATCCAGGGACTCTGATGGCAGTGTAAGCCTCAGGGAACTCTTCGCCGGCAACGATGGGATTGCTGGCAGAAGCGACAGGAACATCCATGACATCGCCTATCTCATCTGCCGTGGAGGCTGGCCCCGTGCTGTCATGCTGGACCGGGAGATCGCGCTGGACCGTGCCATGGACTATCTGAATGCGACTGCAGATGTCGACATCCACCGTGTGGATGGCGTCTCCAGAAGCGGAAGGACGACCAGGGCCCTGCTGAGGTCCTATGCCCATCTTCAAGGTAAGCAGGCATCTCTTGCGGCAATCTGTGAGGACATGAAGGCCAATGGAGGACCTTCGATTGATGACCGTACCGCCTTCTCCTATGTCGAAGCGCTGAAGAAACTCTTCGTCATCGAAGACATGCCGGCGTGGAATCCCAACTTGCGCTCAAAGACTGCAATCCGCACCAGCGATACACGCTACTTCATCGACCCTTCCCTCGCTGTCGCCGCCCTGGGAGTCGGACCAGAAACGCTGACAAAAGATCTGAGGACCATGGGCCTGTTCTTTGAGGCGATGTGCGTGCGTGACCTCAGAGTCTATGCTGAAAGTCTGGGAGGAAGCGTCTCTCACTATCGGGACAAGACAGGACTTGAATGCGATGCCGTTGTCCACCTTGCAGATGGTTCATATGGCCTGATCGAGATCAAGATTGGTGGCGAGACCGCCATCAATGAAGCGGTCCAGAGCCTCCAGAAGCTTGCTTCGAAGATTGATACGGACAAGATGCCTTCGCGGTCCTTCCTTATGGTCCTCACTGCTGTCGGCAACTACGCCATGAAGCGTAACGACGGTGTTCTGGAGGTTCCCATCTGCTGTCTCAAGGACTGAGAGGTGTCACACAAAGTCAGAAATTGGAAATGACATGGAAGTAAACAGTAGAAGTATAGACTCCAGGAGAGAGTTTAGTTGGGTCAAGAGCAGCGTTAGTAGCCCGGATATATATATCTCCACTATCCTTGAATACAAGGCTCTTCATATGATCTCTCATATCCTCTTCTACACGTGTTCCCAGAATTGGAGGATGCTCATTCCCAGTGCTCCATGTAGCAGTCGATTCTGTCCCATCAAACCAAGCGTCATCATCGCTCAAAGAAGGGACGCTTAGAGGTGTTTTATTGGGATCCTCTTTCCTCTCTTCCATATCTTTTGCATCCTCAATGCTTGAAGGAGAATTTGAAACCCAGAATATAGATTTTCCTGCATTCGCACTCTGAATACCAATCTCATAGTTGAAAGAAGTGTTGGAATATCCTTCAGTCTGAGATGGATCCAAGCCTTGAAGAGTGAGAGCAAATTTACCACCTGCATCAGTAGGATCTTTGGAAGATGAGGCAAAGATATAGTAGTTGTTGTACTTCTGATAGTCGTACTCCAGATCTCCATCATCTGCGTTACGCAGAAGGAATGATTGTGTCTCATAGGTGTATGATCCAATCAGAAGACTGTTTCGATTCTGCAGGTCAGAAACATTGATTGAATTTGCTGTCGCATTTGGAAGCAGATTGAAGAATACTCTGGCAGATGTCGCGTCAGGTCTAGATGATATGTATCCATTGAATGAATATGTCCAAGAGTTATGGCCTCCTGCAACAAGAGTATCTTTATTATCAGAATCTCTTTGCACAACATCCAAAGTTATATTGATTCCGCAATAGTAGTCATCAGCCGAAAGCGCTGTTGACATATCAACATTAGAAGGAAGAGCAAGTACTATATCCATCCAGACTACTGGCGTTTTAGCGGACAATGGCAACTCTAATGTCACTTCCCCCGTTTTACCATTAATGACAGGTAGCTCACATCCATAATTTTTTTTATTTTCAGTAAAACTACTTTCATTGTAGTTTACTGTAGCACCATTATTAGAATCTGGTCTTATGGAAATCACGTCTCTTGGATTTTTTTCAGGGGAATCATCATAACATACTACAAAATCCAAGCCAAACGGCCTTTTCAGATATGGCTCGCTGGCAGAGACATAGGTCCATGGTGTATCACCTTTAAAGTCCATTGAGATGGATATCTTTGCGATTGAGTTCTGGAAGTTGTCACCTGTAAGCATCACACCAACCAAGGCAACTATAGTTGGATCATTATACCCATTTGCAGGAAAGTCTGTTACGGTAGTTGTTCCTATACCGGGATATGAGCTGGAATCAAGCAAATTCACGTTAAACCCAGCTGGATAAGGGGCAAACCAGCTGGTGGCAGAATATGCAAAACAGAATGTACTGATGGACAGCAAAAGCATCAAAATGACAATTCTCTTCATAACTCAAGTCCCCGAATTCACAATCGTCACATTCGCACGGTAATTTCCTGCCGGATAAATGTCTCTGTCATTTATATTAGTTACATCGCTTGACAGCATAAACCTGACAGGAAAGGTTCCTGTATTTATTCCTGCTCTAACACCTTGATTGTCAAACAAAGCATCCGAAATAGCATTATTTGCAGTAAGGGAACTATATTCCTCCTCCCCAGATACTACACGCATGAATCCTGAAACATCCTTCATTTTCCCAGTCTCTACATCATAACATGTATACGTATAAGGGAAGAAAAGTACATAATTGATTGGTGTTGCATTCTTGTCAAATACTGTTTCTGCACCGGAATCAACAACACGTTTCAAAGGTTCAGCTTTAATCCTGATATCAATAGGCGTACTGTTTGAATGGACAGACCATTGGGCAATCTCTCTACCCGCAGTCGCTTCACTAGTACTATACTGGACATCAGCACCCGTAAGAAAAAAAGGCATGCCAACAGCATCTGTTGGCGCACCTTTAATCGTTTTAATTATGAAATCGGAATAAGTACCGTTATACGCCGTGATATCCATACCTATGTACTTCTGCTCGACATAGGCAACAGAAAAGGATGCAGCAAGAACAAGAATCAGAAGAGAAGCAAATAGTCTTTTCATTATTCCTCCACCCTTCACTGGTCAGTCGACAACTTAACCTTCACATTCATGACATACTTTCCATCAGTAGGAATATTCTCATCGGTGATATTCACAGAATACTCGACATACTCGGTTATGTAGCCACCATTTGGGATTATTGTGCTGTTTGTAGTATAGCCAACACTCTCTGTTATCCACGTCCAAGTTCCCCATCCAGTTCCAACCCCAAAAATAGTATCTTCATCAAAAGACCAATGACCATTTAATGAGTTTGCCATTTCAAACTGGAAACTGTAGCTATCAACTTTTTTGCTGCTTTCATTATCCAATACTGGTGAGTTCTCCGCATCTGCAACAATGCGATCTGCATTATATGAGTCTAATACAATGTTTCCATCATTAAGGATTCGCATTCTTGCCCCAGAACCAGAAAAATCTGGATTACCAGGATTCCGGTTTTCCCTTCCGGAAAATGACTGCGGTGGTGTGTATGATTCCGGTGCAAATAAATTCTCAATATCGCTGAGATAAGCATCCAGTCCAGCCTGGCTCTGGACATTTGTGGTCAGAACTGATGTTGTTCCATCGGTATTTGTGCAAATGAATGGAAAAACTTCGACGGATATGATTATCGGCTCTGTGCTGTTGGTGACATGACGAACAACGAACAACGGAATTGGGTTATCTCCAAACAAATCGGTGCCTTGTCCGCCAACATCAATCTTATCCCCATTGGCTATCAGGTTCTGATTCTGAAGGAACACATCCTGGACAACAAGAGCATGGACAGGTATTTCACCAGATGTGCCTCCTCCAGGAATGATTGCTTCTATCACCAGTGTTTCAGTATCAGCAAAACTACCGGAAACGAGTAGAAACATCGACACCAGAAATGCCATGATCCTCCTTTTCATTGCGCATCAACCCCCACTGTGACAACACTGACAAGAGTGGAATCAGCTTGGTATTTCGAAAAGTCGCTGTCATTGAACGTATAATCTATTCGAAACATGCAATACTCATGTTGGAGGAATGTCTTGTTTCCTGTTCCAAGATTTGTTTCGTATTCCTCTTCACCAGAACCAGAAAACTCAAGTCCGCCACTGGAATCGGAAGATTGGCCCCCACTCCCTTTGAAATTATAGATACCAATACCATACAGAAGCCCTGTTTTTTCCAAAACTCCATCATTGTCAATCTGGAAAGGGCCGAATTTAACAGTAATATGGCTCAAATCCACCGACTCGCCCGCCCTACACGGGACTCTGAGAAAGAAGCCTACATTAGGTGAAGTACTTGATGTTCCTACGGATGTAATCTCACTGGTATCATCATAATTCTGTACAAAATAAGGAGGATCATATTGTTTGGAATAATCCAAGACATATGAAAAGGACTGACTTGCAATCACAGTAGCAGACAATGTCGACAAACAAACAAATAAAAGAACAGACAGAAAAGCAGCCCAAACTCTTAATGTCTTCTTCATTCCCCAGCCCTACCACACACATCACCAGCAAATGTGGTCAAAAACTGACTATACTGATGTATTCCCTTTTGCTGAGTCAAAGTATCATCCCACAGGAAACTTATGTCAACAGTTTGCACACAAGGTCGCCAGCAGGAAACGCATAATTATACATATTCTTTTCATATCAGGACTTGCAATTCACGAACTTATGTCATAAGTCAGCATAGGCTGTCAAATCAGCACCTTTTTATTCGATTTTTCCCATCATGAGGGACAGCCATTCGACATTGAAGCGATGCAAAAGGGGCTTGTGTGCCGGTTTCTGTAGTAAAAAACTGGGACCGGAGCGTTTTTCCGGTCCCGTGCCGTCTGGACTGTTTGACGTCATCCTCACAGAGCGACGTGCATCTTCTCCTTGATCAGCTGGATGTTCCTGTTGCCGATCTCGTTGGCCTTGGCGGTGCCGCTTGTGATGATCTCCTTGACAAGGGGGCGGTTGGACTCGTACTTGGCCCTCCTCTCCCTCATCGGGTCCAGAAGGTCGTTTAGGCACTTGTTCATCAGCTTCTTGCATGCGACGCAGCCCATGGAGGCCGAGCGGCACATGGAGGCGATGTTCTCCGATTCTCCCGTGTTGAAGGTCTGGTGGTACTTGAAGAGGGGGCAGTTGTCAGGATTGCCAGGAGTCTTCACTGTGACCCTGGTGGTGTCCGTGACGGCGTTGCGCACCTTGTCCCAGACTTCATCCGGAGTGTCGGACAGGTAGATGGCGTTGCCAAGGCTCTTGCCCATCTTGGCGTTGCCGTCCAGACCTGCCAGGCGGGGCGTCGTCGAGAGCTTGGTCTGGGGTACAGTGATCTCCGTTCCATAGAGTTCGTTGAAGTGGCGCACCAGGCGGCGTGTGAACTCCATGTGGGGGACCTGGTCCTCGCCTACCGGTACGAGGTCGGCGTTGCAGAATGTGATGTCTGCGCTCTGGCTCACAGGGTAGCCGAGGAAGCCGTAGGTCAGCTTCGAGAAGTCGTAGCTGAAGTCTCCATCGCTCTCGCCCATGCCGTAGCTTCTGGCCTCCGTCTTGATCGTCGGGTTGATCAGGAGGTGGTTGACAGTCGTGAGCATGGAGTAGAAGACCGTCAGCTCGGCGATCGCAGGGATCATCGACTGCTGGATGAAGGTCACCTTCTCAGGGTCGAGTCCGGCGGCGATGTTGTCCATGCACACGTTGTAGATGGAGTCGTTGATCATCTCGGGGTGCGAGAAGTGGGTCGTCAGGGCCTGGACGTCGGCGATGAGGATGAACTCCTCATAGCTGTCCTGGAGCTCGACGCGGCTCTTGAGGGAGCCCACGTAGTGTCCGATGTGGAGCTTGCCTGTGGTCCTGTCTCCGGTGAGTATCCTTTTCATTCTTTCTCAGTCCTTGTGTGGGCAGCCTTCGCAGCCACCCTTCTTGTTGTCGGTGCAATAGTAGCCGGAGCCATGGAAGATGACGGGCACGTCGCCGTAGACCTTCCTGACGCTGTCCTTGCCCCCGCAGTAGGGGCAGTCCTTGACAGGCTCGTCGTCGTAGCCCTGGCTGAGGTCGAAGCTCTTGCCACAGCTGTGGCACCTGTATGAATAGATTGGCATTCTAGATGACACCTCCCGTGATGTCCGTGATGCTTCCTGCAAGCTGGTCCACCTGCTCCTCAGTGAGGCTCATGTCCCTGATGAGTACCAGGCGGCCTTCGTTGTAGTACTGGCGGCTGAGGGCGGCGAAGTCGGGTCTCTGGCCCTGTCTCCTCAGCTCTGCCACGACGTTCTGCCTCAGCAATGACAGAAGTGTCGTGGCCAGGTCCTCGCTCTGCATCGTGATGTCGGCGTTGAGGACGTAGCCGCCCTCATCCGTCATGTTGACGTAGATGATCGCATCGCTCATCTTCGCGATGACCGAGTACGGCAGGCCGAGGCCGAGGTCGATCATGGTCTGGGGGCTTCTGACGTAGAGGCCGAAGAGCGAGTCGGCCAAGAGCTTGGCCGTATCGTCGCCGATCAGTGTGAGGCGCTCGCTGACAGTGTCCAGGTAGGCCTGGACGTAGTCCTGGCTTGCGAAGAGGAGGAGGCCGGAGACGGGGACAGCGAGCTCGATCGTATTGCCCTCGTCCGTGTAGTACCTGATCCCCTCCTCCTTCTCACCATGGAACTGGCTGGACCAGCTCAGCGCCGTGTTGAACGTGAAGGAGCCGTAGTCGCCCTCGAGTCCACCGTAGTAGTCGAGCGAGGCGAGGTCGGCAGGATAGGCCTCCTCGCCGAGCGGGGGATTCTGGTAGAAGGCGACGGAGACGCGCTCGCTGCGAGCTATGATGTCGTCAAGGACTCCATTGCCCGTCGCGAGGACGCCAGGCATCTTCTCCTTCAGCTTCGTCGTGTCGGCCGTGATGACGATCTCCCCATCCTTGCCCATGGCCTGGAAGAAGTACTCCTCCTCGAAGGGCGTGTGGTGGACACAGCCTGTGAGGGTGAGGATGGCGGCGAGGGTCAGGATGGAGAAGACTTTCTTCATGCCTTCACCACCTTGAGGGCGACGCTCTCGTCGGCGATCTCGACGGCCTCGCCGTCGTTTGCCGCGATGGTGAGCTCATCGGAAAGGGTCTCGCCCATGATGTAGGCGCGGTTGGCCTCGATGGCATCGGCAAGCTGGCCCTTGGCGTCGATCGTCAGCGTGATGTGGTCGCTGACCTCGAGTCCCACGTCCTTCCTCCTCGTCTGGACGGCGCGCACCGCATCGCGGGCGAGGCCTTCGTAGAGGAGGTCCTGGGTGATCTCGGTGTCGAAGCCGACGGTGAGTCCTCCTTCGTTGAGGACCTTGACGTTGGCCATCTCGCTGCGTGCGACGATGATGTCGCCCTCGCCCACCTCGATCGTGCCGGCGCTGTAGCTGACGCTCTTCGTCGCGCCGTCCAGGATGGCGGCGATTTCTGATGAGGTGAAGGTCTGGATGATGCCAGCCACTTCCTTCATGCTCTTGCCGAGCTTCGAGCCGAGGACCTTGAAGTTGGCCTTGGCGCTGTAGCTGACCAGGCGCGACTCGTCGGCCTCGATGTCGACTTCCTTGACGTTGAGCTCTTCCTTGATGATGTCGCTGTTGGCCTCGAGGATGCGCCTGGACTCCTCGTCCCTGTCGACGATGAAGTAGCGCCTCAGGGGCTGGCGTACCTTGAGCTGGCTGGAGGCGCGCAGACTGCGTCCCATCGTGACGGCCTTCATGACGAGGGCCATCTCCTCCTCGAGCTTGAGGTCGCGTCCATCCTCGTCGGCCACAGGCCAGTCGTTGAGGTGGACGGACTCCTTCATGCCCTCACCCTTCAGGTTCTGGTACATCTCCTCGGTCATGAAGGGGATAATCGGGCATGCAAGCTTGATGAAGGTCATGAGGACCTTGTAGAGGCTATCGTAGGCCATCTTCTTGTCGCTGTCGCCCTCGCTCTTCCAGAACCTCCTCCTCGAGCGGCGGATGTACCAGTTGTTGAGCTCGTCGATGAAGGACAGGAGGAGCTGGCATACGCTCTGGACGTCGTAGGCCTCGTAGGCGGCACTCACATCCTCGACGAGCTTGTTGAGCTCGCTGACGATCCACTTGTCCAGGGGATTGGTCAGCGAGGCGAAGTCCGTCTCGCCGGGCGTGTAGCCGTCTATGTTGGCATAGGTGACGAAGAAGCTGTATGCGTTCCACAGGGGGAGCATCAGGAACTTGATGACGTCCTTGACGTTCTCCTCGCCGAACTTCAGGTCCTCGGCCTTGACGACGGAGCTGTCCAGCAGGGCGAAGCGCAGAGCGTCGGCGCCGTACTTCTCGACGATCTCCATCGGGTCGGTGTAGTTGTGCAAGCTCTTGGACATCTTCTTGCCATCCTCGGCGAGGACGATGCCTGAGACGATGCAATGGAGGAATGGCGGCTTCTGGAAGAGTCCCGCCGCGATGACGCAGAGCGAGTAGAACCAGCCCCTCGTCTGGTCCAGACCTTCGTTGATGAAGTCGGCCGGGAAGTGCTTCTCGAACCTCTCCTTGTTCTCGAAGGGATAGTGGCACTGGGCATAGGGCATGGAACCGGACTCGAACCAGCAGTCGAGCACGTCGGGGATCCTCCTCATCGTGCCCTTGCCGTCCGGGCTGGGCCAAGTAAGCTTGTCGACGAACTCCTTGTGCAGGTCGTCGACCTTCTGGCCGCACTTGGCCTCGAGTTCGGCGACTGAGCCGATGACCTCGATGTAGTCGCTGCCGTCGCACTTCCACACAGGAATCGGGTTGCCCCAGAACCTGTTGCGGCTGATGGCCCACTCCCTGGCTCCCTCGAGCCACTTGCCGAAGCGGCCGTGCTTGATGTGCTCAGGCACCCAGCTGATCTCCTCGTTGCACGAGAGCAGGATGTCGCGGATCTTGGGCACGTCGACGAACCAGCAGCTCATCGCACGGTAGATCAGGGGCGCGCCCGTCCTCCAGCAGAATGGATAGGAGTGGAGATAGTTCTCCCTCTTGACGAGCTTGCCATGGGCCTTGAGCCACTCGATGATCGGCTTGTCGGCATCCTTGACGAAGAGTCCCTTCCAGTCGGGGACCTCATCGGTGAAGCGGCACTCCTCGTCGATCGGGCATACCGTCGGGATGCCAGTTCCGCGAAGGACCTTGTAGTCGTCCTCGCCGAAGCCGGGGGCCGTGTGTACGATGCCGCAGCCGTCCTCGGTCGTGACGTAGTCGCCGGCGACGACGACGAAGGCGCCCTGTGCCTTCAGGTCGGCGAAGTAAGGGAAGAGGGGCTCGTAGCGGCGGCCGACGAGCTCACTGCCCTTCACCCTCGCCACGATGGTGCATCCCTTTCCGTCCTTGTAGTACTTGTTCAGCAGCTTCTCGGCCAGGTAGTAGTACTCGCCCCCCTCATCGTCCTTGACCTTGACGTAGTCGATGTCGGGACCGACGGCCAGGGCCAGGTTGCTGGGCAGCGTCCAGGGCGTGGTCGTCCAGGCGAGGAAGTAGGTGTCCTCCTCGCCGTCGGCTGCGAAGCGCACTGTGACGGCAGGGTCGACGACGTCCTTGTAGCCACCGAGGTTGACCTCCATGTTGGACAGGGGGCAGGCAAGCATCGGGGAATAAGGCAGGATGTTGAAGCCTTCGTAGATCAGGCCCTTGTCATAGAGCGTCTTGAAGACCCACCAGATGGACTCCATGTAGTTCTTGTCCATCGTGCGGTAGCCTTTTGAGAAGTCGACCCAGCGTCCCATCCTGTTGACGCTCTTCTCCCACTGGGAGGTGTAGCGCAGGACGATGGAGCGGCACTTGGCGTTGAACTTGTCGACGCCATAGTCGACGATGGCCTTGTGGCCCGAGATTCCCAGCTCCTTCTGGACTATGCTCTCAACGGGCAGGCCGTGGCAGTCCCAGCCGAAGCCGCGCTCGACACGGCGGCCCTTCATGGTCTGGTAGCGGGGGATGGCGTCCTTGATCGTGCCGGGGACGAAGTGTCCGAAATGGGGCAATCCCGTCGCGAAGGGAGGTCCGTCGTAGAAGACGTACTCGTCGTCCACACTTCTCTGGTCTATGGATTTCTGGAAGATGTCGTTCTCCTTCCAGAACTTCAGGATGGCTTCCTCCATCCTGGCAAAGTCAGCCTTGCTGCTTACTGGACGAAACATGCTATATCACTCCAATGGTTCGCGTTTGGCTGAGATGATAATTGCATTCGCCTCCCCGTTTCAATAGATGTGTGGAAAAGGACAGAGGACAACAGGAGCACAAGGCACCGCTCATCCAGCACAGACCCAATTTCCACATTCAAAAAGCTTGTCTCCAGAAATTACGCTCCATCAGCCATACATTGGCTGGAAGCACCAGACGGTCAGAATCCAATTTGCAATGGAACCGGATTGCTGAATAGAAGTCTGTCAAAGCGGTGATTCAGCAAAAAAAGCCTTTGATGATCGTTTAAGAAGTGATGAGCCGCCCAATTTGAACCCTAGGACGGCTTATCAGACACTGATGATCGTATCGACGGTTATCGGTCTCCTGATAGCCGTAAGAAACGGATAAGTCGCCCAATTTGATCCGAATGACGACTCATCAAATACAGTATACTTCTCAAAAAACAAGCCGACTATATGCCAATGCCTCTCTCACTTTATAAAAAAGTCAATCTTCCAGCAACGGGGACTATACACAGCACAGCAGATCAGGCATTGTTGGTGGTTCCATCCTTCTTGGAACTGGAAGCCACTCCACTGATTGAAGCAATCAGGACAGGCGCCACACCCCCTATGATTGACGAAATCGCGGCAGCTGAGAAACCAAGTACTCCACATATGATTCCTCCACACAATCCAGCCATTCCTAGAACGAATGACAAGACAGTTCCCAGCTTCTGGATACCACCAGCTTGTTTGATGATTTCTTTTTCATGACGGATATTGGCAGCATTGTTCTCTTCCGCCATTTTCATAATCCGTTCAGGAAAGGACGGATCAATTTCGGCATACCCCTTCAATGTATCAGGGGGAGGAAGTGGGCCACTATGCGAAGAAAGGAGAACTTTCTGCTCCTGCATGATGGACGTATCAACCTTATCAGGGTTCTGCTCTACTCTCGATTCCAATTCAGCTTTTTCACGACCGTAAGGCATCTCTGACCGCCTCTGATATTGAGCTTCCAGCCTGGTTGAACGACTTCTCGACACCCTTCCATGTCTGAACCATTCTGTCTTCACCCGGAGAAGAATGAAAACCTCCAATTCCGATATGGTTCATCCTCAATGAGAGGGCACCAGCACAGAAGGCATCAATCATTTTATAACTGTTATTCGTTTTCCGCATGTAATTGCCTCTGTCGAGAATCAAGCCAGACATAGATTAGTGATGTCATTCCCCACAACAATGGTAAGAAAAACAGATGCAACTGTCAAACTCATTTTCATGAAATGAACGCAAGACCAGGCAAGACCATCGTTCACCAACGATTCTGACCATAGCCATCAGCAGCGAATTTGTCATCTTGCTCTCGAACATCTTCTTTTCTGAATGTTTGTCAGTGAGTCTCATGACAGAGGCTACGAGTTTCCGGCTGACAACATGAATGGAAACATCGGTGAAAGCCGTTTTATTGTTGCTTGCAAACCCAGAAAATAGAGAAACAACCTGTCAAATCCTCATCCTCTCCTACGAGACCTATGAAATCACGGAGCTCAGTACACTCCAGTCTTATTTGCCATACCTCGCCTTGATTTTTGCCTCCATTTCAGGAGTTATCGTTGTAGCCTCTTTGAATTTGGCTTTGGCTTCTGGAGTGCTCAGCCTCTTTACAGTAGGCGATCCGTTGTCGATAGCTTTCTCAAGGTTCTTGATACCCCAGTCCGGGTTTACTGTGAATGTCCTGCTGAACGATTCTGTAGCCATGGCATACCTCCTGTATTTTAATATAGAGGAATGGACAATCCGCCCAATTTGACCAGAAGGACGGCTTATTACCAGCTTTACTTTAAGGTCAGCCGTCCATCGGCGGTGCCCCTCGCCTTCCATTGTGGAGGGGCTTTGTTCCCGCGTCAAGCTGTGGCGGGTCGTTGGCCTTGGTGTGGACTGTGTGCTATTTTGTCCAGCATGAAAAGGAAGTGCCACATCGACGACAATGTCAGGGCGCTTGGCGAGATCTTCCGCCAGGCGGGACACGAGCTCTATCTCGTGGGAGGAGCCGTGCGCGACTGGCTCCTGGGGCTGGAGAACGACGACTGGGACTTCACGACGGACGCCCTGCCCGAGGAGGTCATGGCCCTCTTCCCCCGCAGGTGCATACCTACTGGCATCGGGCACGGCACAGTGACAGTCCGCTTCCGGGGCCGCTCATACGAGGTGACGACCTTCCGCAGCGAGGGTTCCTACTCCGACGGCCGCCATCCCGACAGCGTCACATTCGTCCGCTCGCTGGAAAGCGACCTGGAGAGGCGCGACTTCACGATCAACGCCTTCGCCGCCAACACTTCAGACGGCATCATCATAGACCTCCACAATGGCATGAGGGACCTGAAGGACCATGTGGTCAGGGCGATCGGGGACCCTGAGGAGAGGTTCCGCGAGGACGCGCTGCGCATGCTGCGCGCATGCCGCTTCGCAAGCAGGCTCGACTTCACGCTGGACGAGGCGACTGAGGCTGCGGCGACGAAGCTGAGCGGGAACATAAGGCTCATCTCCGCAGAAAGGATAAGGGAAGAGCTCTTCAAGCTCCTGATGGGACGCAATCCGGTGAGGGGACTCGAGCTCATGAGGAGGACGGGGCTTCTTGCCCATGTGCTTCCAGAGCTCATGGACTGCTATGGCGTCGAGCAGGTCGGACGGCACCACGAGGACGTCTACCACCACTGCCTCACCACGCTTGAGATGGCCCGCCGCCACTCCTATCCCCTGATCGTGCGCGTCGCGGCATTGCTCCACGACGTGGCCAAGCCGCGCTGCCTCAAGGTGGAGACGGACGGGACGACGAGCTTCCATGGCCACGACAGGCTGGGTGGCGAGATGGTGGATGCCATCATGCGCCGCCTCAAGAGCTCCAACGAGGAGAGGGAGCTTGCATCCCTCCTCGTCAGGGAGCACATGTTCAACTACACGGACGAGTGGAGCGACGGGGCCGTGAGGCGCTTCATCAGGCGCGTGGGAGCTCAGAACATCGAGCCATTGATACAGCTGCGCATCGCGGACGCCCAGGCGATGGACCCCTCATGCCGTCTGGACGGACTGTGGGCCTTCGAGGAGAGGATGAAAGGCGAGATCGGGCGCAAGGTGCCCCTCTCGGTCAAGGACCTCGCCGTGGACGGCAACGACCTCATGGCCCTCGGCATTCCCCGCGGCCCCATGCTTGGCAAGGTGCTCTCCGCCATCCTCGAGGCCGTCCTGGACGACGAGGGCCTCAACAGTCCAGAGGTCCTCAGCGACCTTGCCCTGAGGAAGTGGAAGGAGCTTTCCTGACTTCGAGGAGGGTCAGCTGGACATTGTCCACGCCCTTGTACCAGTTGTGGCCGACGCGGAAGACAATGTCGATGACATCGCCGGAAGCATAGTCGAAGGAGGGGTCCTTCTTCGCTCCCCACCACAGGGCGCCCCAGAGGCTCCGCCCGATCTGGAGCATGAGCTTCACATGGCCCTTCGACGAGTCGCCCAGGTTTATGATGTCCCTGACCAGGGCGCCGTTGTACTGGAACGTGAGGGGGCCGTTGGCCTCTCCATAGGGCTCGAAGAGCTCGACGACGCGGATCAGATTCGTCCCCATGTCGGCTTCGCTGACCAGGGCGTCGATCATGACGTCCTCCTCCGTCTCCTCACTGTCCATGGCCATGACCTCGTCCTCCAGGCTCTTGAGGAAGTCGGCCTTCATCCCCGCCTCCATCGAGAAGCCTCCGGCCGCCTTGTGGCCGCCGAAGTCGATCAGCTTGTCGGAGAACTTCGAGAGGAAGTCGCGGCAGTTGAAGGAGCCGCGCGACCTCATCGAGCCTGAGATCCTCCCCTCGTCCTCCTGTGAGAGGACCATGACGGCCGGTGTGGCGGTGAACTCCTTCAGCGCCCGGCTTGCCAGGGCGCCTGTGAGGCCGCGGGGCGTCCTGCCCGTGTCCAGGCAGAGGAACTTGCTGCCATAGGACTCGAGCGAGTCCTTGGCCGCCTTCCAGCTGTCCTCCCAGGCCTCCTCACCCATCTTCTGCCTCTCCTTGTTGAGCTCGATCAGGCGCACCGTGAGGTCGTACATTTCCTTGGCGTCCTTCGTGAGCAGGAGGCGCAAGGCGACGGAGGGGCAGCCCAGGCGCCCCGCCGCATTGACCACAGGCGAGAGGTACCAGCCGACATCGTGGCTCGTCAGCGGATGGCCGAAGAGGTTCTGGGCGCTCATCAGCTGGACGAGGTTCTCCCGCTTCGATGCCGAGAGGGCCTTGAGGCCGAGGCGCACGAGGATGCGGTTCTCGTCGACCAGGGGCATCATGTCGGCTATCGTGCCGATCGCGACGAGGTCGAGGATGTCGGCATACTGGCGGCTCAGCTGGGGGTACTTGTAGATGCACGAGGATGTGAAGAGGGAGAGCAGGGTCTCGATCTCCTCATGGCCGTCGGCGTAGAGGGCCGCACGGCTTTCCGTAGCCAGAGTGAAGAGCTTCTTGCCCCGGGTGCGGGGGATGACGGCCTCCAGCTCCTTCCTGATGTCCACGAGGTTGATGTCCACCGAGGGGCCGAAGGCGAGCGTCAGCTGCCTGAGCTCGTCCTGGCTGTCCAGCACGAGTATGGGCAGGCCACGCATCAGGAGGCGCACGAGGCGGCTGTTGTCGAAGTCCACCGCCCTGTTGGGCAGGGCCTCGACGATGCGCTCGACCTCGACGAGGTTGTACAGCTCCACGGCCTGGACGACGGTCGTCGACTTCTCGACGTCCCCTGGTCCCGGTTCGGCGTGCAGCAGGATGACGTGGCTCTTGTAGAGGGGCGTCTGGGCGAAGCGCAAGGCCCACACGAGCTTCGCAGTCACGGCGCAGCCGGCCAGATGCTCGAAGGGATAGCCCGAGTCGGGAGCCTTGGGGTCGAGGATGGCCAGGGCGTCGGGCAGCTCGTCTCCGGCCAGGTGATGGTCGACGACGATCGTGTCGATGCCGTAGCCGTTCAGCCTGTCGACCTCCTCGAGGCAGGTGATGCCATTGTCCACTGTGATGACCAGCTTCGCCCCCTCTCCATGGATCTCCTCCACGGCCTTCATCGACAGTCCATAGGGCTCGTCGCCCTCGGGGAGGTGGCACTTCACCTCCAGGCCCATGGCCTCGAGCTCCTGGCACAGGAGGGCCGTCGAGGTTATGCCATCGGCGTCCCTGTCGCCGAAGATGGCGACTGTCTCACCCTCCTCCTGGGCGCTGAGGATGCGCTCGACGGCCTCCTCCATGTCGTCGAAGAGGAAGGGGGAGCGCAGGTTGTTGACCCCGCCCTCGAGGTAGAAGCGGATGTCGTCCGCCTTGCTTATTCCCCGCCTGGCGAAGATGTTGGCGTCCAGGAAGTCGAGCCTGAACTTCTCGCACAGCCGTCTGACCTCGTCGACTCTGGTGCGCTGCAATGTATATCTCATGATTTCTTGTCCTGTCTCTTGTGCATCCGCCATCTTAGCACAGGGCACAGGTGGCTTGAAAGCGTCACAGGGCGCCCTCTGCAAGGCCGATCAGGCTGTCCGCCGAGCGCAGGAGAGCCCCGCTCTCGGCGCTGTACAGGCGCACGAGGTAGCCGAGGATCCGAGTGAGCATGAGGGGACTTATCCTGAAGGAGAGGGCACGCGGGAGGGGTACGTCCAGGCTGTCTGCGAGGTAGCGCCTCGCATTGGGCGGGAGGATGAGGCTCATGCCTTCGCTGTCGCACTTCTGGCAGCATGGGGCCAGGATCTGGCCCGAGAAGCCGACAATCTCAGACTCGCCATAGGCCGCTCCGCACACGGGACAGGTCCTGAAGTCGCTCCCGTGTCCGGCAAGAGCCAGGGCGCGCAGGATGAACTGCGATGCGACGGCGCGGTAGTCGAAGCCTTCGAGCGCATCGAGACAGTCCGTGAGCAGGCGGTACCAGCCCAGAGGGCCCTCCCCCTTCTCCGCTATGACGATCTCGGCCATGAGGCTGGCGGCGAAGCTCGCCTCCAGACTCGAGAGCACCCCCTCGTGCGTCGCGATGACATCGAGGTCGACGAGGCTGACAAGTCCCCTCTCCCTGTTGTTGTAGACGTGGAAGACGGCCTCCATGTAGAGGGAGGCCTTGACCGCCTTGCGGCTCTTCTGGGCACCGTAGACCAGAGTCCTCCTCAGCCCCCACACGGGGCTCAGGAGGGTCAGCATGCGGTCGCGCTCTCCCTGTCGGGCGCTCCTGACGACGATGGCGGGCGCACTCTCGTTCCTGTCCATGGACAAGGATTATAGCCCTCTTGCACCCGGCTTGTCTCTGTAGTATTGTTAGCCGAGGACAACTTCATGGAGACAGCAAGAATCCCAATCCTGGACGATGTCGACTGGAACCACCTTGTCGATGGTGGCACTGAAGGCGTGAGCATACGCCACTACCGCATCCTGGATGGCATCGACATACTCTTCAACAGACTCGAGAGGAAGAGCATCTCGTACACGGGCCACATTCCAGGCCGCCTGATCCAGGTCAACTATTGCACTGCGGGCAGCTACCTCGTCAGCCTCTCTGACGGCTCCAGAGTCGCCCTGGCCTCCGGTGACGTGGCGCTCAACCTCTCGAGCCGCGTCAGGGAGGAAGGCACAAGCATCCTGCCCACGGCCCACTACGAGGGCCTCAGCCTCCTGATCGACCCCGCCCTCGCGGCAGCCTCGCTCAAGGCCTTCCTCCCCTCGCTCAAAGACGATCTGGAGGCGCTTGCCAAGTCGCTCGAGACTGCCGGCCAGAGCGTCGTCATCTACCACGACAGCCGCAGCGAGGGCATTGTGAGGGCCCTGGACGAGGACCTCGCCGAGAGCGACATGATGGCCGCAAGGCTGGCCGTCGTCGACCTCATCCTCCTTTTGAGGGCCGAAGGGCACAGGAAGAGCGACTTCTCGCCCCTCGCCCTGCGCCGCGTCAGCGAGTGCCACAGCTACATCCTCTCCCACCCTGCGGGAGGCGATGGAATCAAGGCGCTCTCAAGCCGCTTCGCCCTCTCGTCGACATTGCTCAGGAGCTGCTTCAAGGCCGTCTATGGCCTCCCGCTGGGACTCTTCATCCGCCAGACGCGCCTGTCCCACGCCGCCCAGCTCCTGGCCGAGGACAGCTCGCTGAGCATAGGTGAGGTTGCAAGCCGCGTCGGCTATGCCAACCACAGCCGCTTCGCCTCGGCCTTCCGCAGACTCTACGGCCTCACACCCTCCGAGTACCGGCGCAGCGTGGCCGGCTGACACTTCTGCGCCAGAGTCCTGTCAGCATTGTGCTAAGAGATTTGGCGAGGATCGTGTCACAATCCCTTCTAGTTAGCTTAGACTAACAAAGGAGGAGACAAATGGAGAAGGAACAAAGGTCCCTGGCAAGGCTCCTTGGCTGGTCAGGGCGCTGGAAGGGACTCACACTCTTCGGCGTCAGCCTGGCCTTCATCTCGGCCGCCCTCGCCCTCATGCCCTACATCTTCGTCTACCTATGCGTGGACGAAATCCTGTCAGGCTCAGAGGGAGGGGCCTCGAAATGGGGCTGGGCCGCCCTCTGGACGGCGGTCGCCAACACAGTATGCTACATCAGCGCACTGATGTGCACACACATCGCGGCCTTCCACACGGCGCGCAACATCCGCATCATGGCCCTGGACCACGTCAGGAAGCTGCCCCTGGGCTGGTTCATGACGCACAGCACGGGACAGGTGCGCAAGACGATCGACTACAACAGCTCGCTCACGGAGGACGTGCTCGCCCACAAGCTGGCGGACACGGCCGCCTCGGTGCTCACACCCATCGTCGCCATCGTCCTCCTCTTCGTCTTCTCTCCCCTCATGGGTCTGGCCTGTCTGGCGACAATGGCCCTCTCCATCCTCGCCATGGCAAGCATGATGGGAGGTGCCCACAAGGGATTCTACATGCGCTACCAGAAGGAGCTTGAGAAGATGTCGAGCGAGGCGGTCGAGTACGTCCGCCTGATTCCCGTCCTCAAGACCTTCAACCAGACTGTCATGTCGTTCAAGGCCTTCTGGAAGACGATCAAGGACAACGGCGACGCGGCGCTGGAGTACGCGCTCTCCTGCCGCAAGGGGCAGACGGCCTTCCTCACGCTGATCAACTCGACCTTCGCCCTGCTCATCCCCATCGCCCTCGTCCTGGCAGGAGATGGGGATGTTATGGGGACGCTGAGCTCATTCATCTTCTACTCGATCTTCGCTCCGGCATGCGGCAGCCTGATGTACCGCCTCATGTACGCATCCGAGTCCGTCATGAAGCTCACTCTCGCCGTCGACAGCATCTCATCCCTCCTGGAGGTCGGCCAGATGGAGGAAGGCGCCATCACGGACACAGGGGACGGCACACTGGCCTTCAGCCACGTCTCCTTCAGCTATCCGGGCCGGGAGGGAAAGGCCGTCGACGACCTTTCCTTCACCCTCGAGAAGGGGAAGCTGACCGCCCTCGTCGGGCCCTCCGGTGGAGGCAAGAGCACGATCGCCCTCCTGGCGGGACGCTTCTGGGACGTCGACTCGGGCTGTGTCACCCTGGGCGGCCACGATGTGAGGACGCTGAGCCACGCCACACTGATGGACTCGCTCTCCATCGTCTTCCAGAACCCCCGCCTCTTCGAGTGCACGCTCTACGAGAACGTCGCGCTGGCACGCAGAAATGCCAGCCGTGAGGAGGTCATCAGAGCCCTCTCCCTGGCCCAGTGCGACGACATCATCGCAAGGCTGCCCGAGGGGCTCGATACGAGGATCACGGACGCAGGTTGCCAGCTGTCCGGCGGCGAGAGGCAGCGCATCGCCCTCGCCCGCGCCATACTCAAGGATTCGCCCATCGTCATTCTGGACGAGGCGACGGCCTGGGCCGACGCCGACAACGAGGTCCTGATTCAGAAGGCGATCGGCCAGCTGACGAAGGGACGCACCGTCCTGACCATAGCCCACCGCCTCTCAAGCATAGTGGACGCAGACCGCATCCTCGTCGTCGAGCATGGACGCATCGTCCAGGATGGGGACTTCAGAAGCCTGAGTGTGGAGGAAGGCCTCTTCAGGACGATGTGGAAGGACTACAACGAAGCCGCCCAGTGGAGGCTCAATTCGAAGGAGGAAGCATGACACACCGACTCATGGACATGTTCGCTCTGACTGAGAAGGGCGCGAAGGGACTCGTGAAGGCCACGCTGCTGAGCACGCTGTCGAACATCACTCTGTTCCTTCCAGTCGCGCTCTCACTGCTGACCGTCAAGGTGCTGCTCGAGCAGCCTGAAAGCTTCCAGGCCTGCCTGGGACAATTGTGCCTCGCCTGTCTCGTCGCTGTCGCCCTCATCTACATCGTCGCCTGGTTCCAGTACCCTTCGCTGTACATCAACACATATGAGGAGAGCACAGAGCGCCGCCTCCGCCTTGCCGAGAAGCTCAGGAAGCTTCCCCTCTCCTTCTTCTCCCGCCATGAGCTGAGCACGCTCACGAACGCGCTGTGCTCGGACACGGCCGACCTGGACCAGATGTTCAGCCACTACATCCCACAGATGGCGGCAAGCGCCATCTCGACCCTGGTCGTGGCCCTCATGATGTTCATCTACGACTGGAGGATGGCCATCGCCGCCCTGTGGGCCGTACCCCTCGCAATCCTCTGCCCCATCCTTGGAAAGAGGGTCCAGGACAGATGCGGCAGGGCCAACATCAGCGCCAAGCTCGCCGTCGCCGCACACATCCAGCAGACGCTTGAGAACGTCGTCGAGATCCGCGCCTTCCAGCTGGAGGAGGACGATGACAAGGCCTTCCGCAAGAAGGCGGACAGGCAGGTCAGGTGCGAGATAGGCAGCGAGCTTGCAAGCGGCATCTTCGTCTCGTCGGGCTTCATCATGCTGAAGTTCGCCATGGCCAGCTGCCTCATCGTCGGCGTCACGCTCTACGCGGCGGGAAGTCTGCCACTCATCGACTTCATCGGCTTCGCCTTCGCCTCCGTCCTCGTCTACACCCCGATCGAGAGCCTTTTGCAGAACATCGCAGCGACCTTCAATACGAAGCTCAGGATAGGTCGCATCAAGGCCATACTGGACGAGCCTGTGCAAGGTGGCCAGGCCTTCTTCAAGCCCTCTGGCCACGACATCGACTTCGAGGACGTGAGCTTCAGCTATAGTGCAGGCCGCACTGCCCTCTCCCACTTCTCGATGAATGCCAAGGAAGGAGAGGTGACAGCCCTCGTCGGACCTTCCGGCAGCGGCAAGAGCACGGCCACACGCCTCGTCTCCCGCTTCTGGGACCCGGATGCCGGAAGGATAAGGATAGGTGGCGTCGACATCTCATCAGTCGAGCCCGAGGCCCTGCTTGCCGACATCTCGACAGTCTTCCAGGACGTCACACTGATGAACGGCACCATCCTGGAGAACATCAGGCTCGGCCGTTCGGGAGCAAGCGACGAGGAGGTCCTCAAGGCCGCCCGCCTGGCATGCTGCGACGACTTCGCCCTCGCCCTTCCGGATGGCTACGACACCGTCCTCAGCGAGAACGGCTCCTCGCTGTCCGGCGGCGAGAGGCAGCGCATCTCGATCGCCCGCGCCATCCTCAAGAACGCTCCAATCATCCTTCTTGACGAGGCGACGGCCAGTCTGGACACGGAGAACGAGAGCCGCATCCAGGCCGCCCTCTCAAGCCTCCTCAAGGGACGGACGGTGCTTGTGGTCGCACACCGACTGAGGACAGTAATGGCAGCCGACCACATCGTCGTGCTTAAGGAGGGCCGCAAGGTCGAGGAAGGCACAGGTGAGAGCCTCATGGCATCACAGGGCCTCTTCAGCCAGATGGCCGAGCGTCAGCTGAAGTCCTCCAGGTGGAGGATGTAGGAGTCAGAAAAAGGGAGGATGGTTCGAGGAGCCCTCCTCCCGCACTCCTCTTCCAGAGCGGCACAATGCTGTGGCCTGACGGGCCTAACGATTTCCCGTTGGCTTTCTTACAATTGGGAATTATCCTTCATCTGGAAGAAAGATATGGATTTCGCAAGGTACCTGAAGAAGAATCTGGAAGATCCACAATTCAAGAAAGAGTGGGATGCCCTTGAGGCCGAGACCCAGATCATGCGCTCGATGATCGAAGCGCGGCTTGAGACTGGCATGACGCAGAAGCAGCTTTCCGAGAAGACAGGAATCAAGCATTCCTAGATCGACCGGATCGAAGGCGACACTGGAAAGGATTGCCGCAGCCCTTGGCAAAAGACTGTCCATCTCCTTCATCTGATGGGACGCTGAGGTTGATCTGCCATGATGCGGGAGGAGTGGACCGACTCCTTCAAGGGAATGTGTCCTTCCTCCATCCTCGCCCCTAGGTGCCACAGGAGCATGTTTTTTCGCAAGAACAACTATTTTCCCTTGCCTCGAGGTGAAAATGTGCTATTCTGGATGCAACAACGCAATTCCAAGGAGAGTGTTTTGAGATGAATCTGCATGAACAGCTGGTTGAACAGTTCGAGATCTATGTGACGGAATCCGGCAAATTCGAGGCCAAGGGCGTCAAGGTTTCCGCGGCCAGAGCCAGGAAGGCCCTTGCCGAGATCGCAAAGCTTTGCAAGGAGAGGAGGAAGGAGATCCAGGAGGCCAAGAGCGCCGAGGACGCCGAGTAAGGCCCTTTGTCCTGATGTACAAAAAAGCTCCCACGGAACGCGCCGTGGGAGTTTTCTTTAATGTTGCATTGTGATTACTGGAGCTTCTTCAACAGCTCGATGTGCTCCAGGCTCTTGGAGATCTTCTCCTCGAACTCGGCCTTCTTGCCCTTCTCCTTCTCGACGGCTTCAGGCTTTGCGTTCTGGATGAAGGCGGGGTTCTCGAGCTTCTTCAGGCTGCCTTCGAGGCTCTTTCTGGCCTTGGCGATCTCGCCCTCGAGGCGGACGATCTCGGCATCGACGTCGATGGCCTCGCGCACGAAGGAGAAGACTTCATAGCCGATGGCGCTTGCCGGGAAGGCCGATGAGACGTCGACCTTTCCCTCCCTGTCGATGACCAGGCTGCTTGCACCCATGAAGGATGCCATGAGGTCGGCCTCCTCGCCGAAGAGCTCGACGCCCTTGAAGTCGGCTGACGGCCTGATGACAACCTGGAACTTGCGCTCCGGAGCGATCGAGAGCTGGCTGCGCGTCGCGCGCACGATCCTCACCGCCTCCTGGAGCTGGCCCACGAGGGCCTCCTCGCTGGCGAAGTCGAGCGAGGGGTCGACAGTCGGGAAGGACTGGGAGACGAGCATGCCCTCAGTCGTGGGCAGCTGCTGCCAGATCTCCTCGCTGACGAAGGAGAGGAAGGGATGCATCAGCCTCATGCTCTTGGCCAGAAGGTCGAGCATGATCGACACGCCAAGATCCTTCTCCTCGTCGCTGCCGCCCAGGAGGCGCTGCTTGGCCGCCTCGACGTACCAGTCGCAGAAGTCGTTCCAGAAGAAGGCGTAGACGGCCTGGGCCGCGTCGTTGAAGCGGTAGCCCTCCATGGCCTTGTCGATGGCCTCGATGGTGCGGTTGAGCCTCGTGTAGATCCACTTGTCCATCGCACTCAGCCTGTCGGCCATGATGGGCACGATAGAGCGGCCCTCGATGTTCATCAGCAGGAAGCGCGTCGCGTTCCAGATCTTGTTGGCGAAGCGGCTTCCCATCTTGAAGGAGTCCATGTCGATCTGGACGTCCTGGCCCTGGGCAGCGAGATAGCACAGCGTGAACTTCATCGCGTCCGCGCCGTAGAGGTCGATGACCTCGAGCGGGTCGATTCCGTTTCCAAGGCTCTTGGACATCTTGCGTCCCTGCTTGTCGCGCACCAGGCCGGTGATCACGATGTCGCGGAAGGGAGCCTGGCCCATGAACTCCTCGCTGGACATGATCATACGGCTGATCCAGAAGAAGATGATGTCGTAGGCCGACACGAGGGTGCTCGTCGGGAAGAAGTCCTTCAGGTCCTGCGTGTCCTCAGGCCAGCCGAGGGTGCTGAAGGGCCACAGCCAGCTGCTGAACCAGGTGTCGAGGACGTCAGGGTCCTGCTCGAGCTTGTGGCTGTGGCACTTGGGGCACTCAGCCACATCGGTGCGGCTGACGACCATCTCTCCACAGTCCTGGCAATACCAGACGGGAATCCTGTGGCCCCACCACAGCTGGCGGGAGATGCACCAGTCGCGGATCGTCTCCATCCAGTGGGTGTAGGTGTTCTCCCAGCGCTTGGGATAGAAGACGATGTCGCCCTTCCTGAGGGCCTCGAGGGCCTTGTCGGCCATGCCATGCATCGAGACGAACCACTGGTCGGAAAGATAGGGCTCGACGACAGTGTGGCAGCGGTAGCAATGTCCCACGTCGTGGGCGTGGTCCGTCTCCTTGACGAGATAGCCGCCCTCCTTCAGGTCCTCGACGACGAGCTTGCGGGCCGCTACAGGATCAAGGCCGCGGTACTTCTCGGGCACATTGGCATTCAGCGTGCCATCAGGGTTGAGCAGGTTGATCGCCTCGAGGCCATGCCTCCTGCCGCACTCCCAGTCGTTGGGGTCGTGGGCCGGTGTGATCTTCACCATGCCAGTTCCGAAGTCCTTGTCGACGAAGCCGTCGGCTATGATGGGAATCCTCCTCTGAGTGAGGGGCAGCAGGAGCTCTTTGCCCACAAGGGAAGTGTAGCGCTCGTCCTCGGGGTTCACGGCGACAGCAACATCGCCGAACATCGTCTCGGGACGGGTCGTCGCGACCGTGATGAAGCCGCTGCCGTCGGCGTAGGGATAGCGCACGTCGTAGAGCTTGCCTGGCATGTTCTCGTACTCGACCTCGTCGTCCGCGAGGGCCGTGCCGCACTTGGGGCAGTAGTTGACCAGGTACTTGCCGCGGTAGATGAGGCCACGCTCATAGAGGGTGACGAAGGCTTCGCGCACAGCACGGGACAGGCCCTCGTCCATCGTGAAGCGCTCGTGGTCCCAGTCGCATGAGCAGCCCATCTTCTTCAGCTGGCTCGTGATGATCGCGTGGTGCTTGTCCTTCACCTGCCAGGTCCGCTCGACGAACTTCTCACGTCCCAGGTCCTGACGTCTCAGACCCTCCTTGGCAAGCTGGCGCTCGACGACATTCTGCGTCGCGATGCCGGCATGGTCCGTTCCGGGCACCCACAGCGTCCTGACGCCCTTCATCCTCTTGTAGCGGACGATGATGTCCTGCAGCGTATTGTTGAGGGCATGGCCCATGTGGAGGATGCCCGTGACGTTCGGAGGCGGCATGACGACGGTGAAGTGGCCCTCCCCGTCCTTGGCGGGAGCGAAGGCCTTCGCCTCCAGCCAGGCATTGTATATCTGGTCCTCGAAATCCTTGGGATTGTATGTCTTTGACAGCTCGACAGCCTTCACGCTCCTCGACGCCTCCATGCTTTTGGGAAATTGCCTTGAATATTAGCAGAAGAAAAGTAAGAATACAACAGAACACGGATGTGACAATTTCCACCCTAGACAGGAGTCAATCATGATAGATCCAGTGGTCCTGAAAGGATTCAGGGACTCGCTTCCCGCCCAGGAGATTCCCAAGCGGAGGCTGATCAGGAAGCTCGAGGACATCTTCGCCCTCTACGGCTTCTCGCCCATCGACACACCGGCCCTCGAGTACACCAGCGTCCTGCTGGGCAAGGGCGGCGGAGAGACGGACAAGCAGATCTTCCACTTCACCGACAACGGAGGCCGCGAGGTCGCGTTGCGCTTCGACCTGACCGTCCCATTCGCCCGCTTCGTCGCCGCCCACTCGGGCGAGATCTCGCGCCCCTTCAAGCGCTACCACATCAACAAGGTGTGGAGGGGCGAGAACCCGCAGAAGGGCCGCTACAGGGAGTTCTACCAGTGCGACTTCGACATCGTCGGCGTCGACAACGAGTACGCCGACAGCGAGATCCTCTCGACGATGGCCTATTGCATGAGGGAGATCTTCCAGGGCGACGATGGCGCCTTCCGCTTCCACCTGGCCCACAGGGGGCTGTTCAACGACTTCCTCGAAGCCTTGGGCGTGCGCGAGCGTTCAGTCGAGGTGCTGCGCGCCGTCGACAAGCTGCGCAAGATCGGACGCGACGAGGTCGCAAGGATCCTCAGTGAGGAGACAGGCTCCCCGGACAAGGCTGAGCGCATCCTCTCCTTCATCACAGTCGTGGAGGGCGAGTCCTTCCTCGACACCCTGGGCCGGCTTGAGGACCTGATCGGCAAGCCCAGCGCGGCGGCATCCCGCCTCAGGGCGACCTACAGCCTCCTCGAGGAGGAGGGCATCGCCCACCTCTTCAGCCTCGATCCGTCGATCACGCGCGGTCTGGACTACTACACGGGCATCGTCTACGAGACCTTCCTCACCGCCATGCCCTCGATCGGCTCCGTGTGCTCCGGCGGCCGCTACAACAACCTGGCAAGCCTCTACACGAAGGAGGAGCTGCCCGGCGTCGGCTCGTCGATCGGACTGGACCGTCTGCTTGCGGCCCTCGAGGAGCTCGGCAGCCCCATTCTGGCATCCAGCTCCGGCGCCGACCTGCTGATCGTCAGCGAGGACAAGGCCAAAAGCTACAGCGAGGATGTCGCCTGGGCAGGTGCCCTCAGGAAGGAGGGCCTCAGGTGCGACCTCTACCCCTTCAACGTGAAGAAGATGAAGGCCGTATACGACTACAGCGGCAAGAACAGCATCCCCTTCATCCTGGTCTACAACTGGAAGGGTGAGAGGCTTCTCAAGGACACCAGGACACAGGAGTCCCTGGCGGTCAAGGATCTGGACGAGGTGACAAGTGCCATCAAAGAGCGCCTTCACTGAGCTGCCTGTCTACAAGCACAAGGACCTCATCCTCCAGAGCCTGAGGGAGAACCAGGTCATCATAGTCGAGAGCCCGACGGGCAGCGGCAAGACGACCCAGATTCCCCTCATCCTCAAGGAGGCGGGCTACGACAGAGAGGGCATCATAGGCGTCACCCAGCCCAGACGCATCGCCGCCCTGTCGATCTGCGACTTCATCAAGAGGCAGCTGGAGATCGAGGACAACTACTGCGCCTACACGATGCGCTTTGCCGACACGAGCGACGAGACGACGCGCATCAAGGTCATGACTGACGGCATTCTCTTGCAGGAGCTGAAGGACGACCGCTACCTTTCGCGCTACTCCGTCATGATGGTCGACGAGGCCCATGAGAGGAGCCTGAACATCGACTTCATCCTCGGCCTGCTGAAGCAGGTGATCGAGGTGAGGCCAGAGCTCAAGGTCATCATAAGCAGCGCGACGATCAACACGCAGAAGTTCAGCGACTTCTTCGGCGGGGCGAGGATCATCTCGATCCCCACCCGCGTCTATCCCGTCACCGTCCACTACTCCCCCATCGAGCGGGATGAGGACTACACCGTCCAGCGCGGGAAGAAGGGACAAAGGAGGAATGGCCGCGACGCTGACGAGACCGACCTGAGGATGGAGCGCATCTGGTCAATCATCGACAAGAGGCTCAAGGACGGCGTCGAGGGAGACATCCTCGTCTTCCTGCCCGGCGAGTACGAGATCCTCCAGTGCGACGACATGCTCCGCCACGGTCCCCTGGGGCCCTACCTCCAGGTCTATCCGCTCTACGGACGCCTCAGCAAGGAGGACCAGGAACGCGTCTTCACACCCACAGCCCCGGGCAAGGTCAAGGTCGTCATCGCGACGAACATCGCCGAGACCTCGATTACGATCGACGGCATCAGATGCGTCATCGACAGCGGACTGGCCAAGGTCAACTTCTACGACCAGCGCACCTTCGCCTCCGCCCTTGTGCCCCAGCTCATCAGCAAGGCCAGCGCCGAGCAGCGCAAGGGCCGCGCCGGACGCACCAGCCCGGGCGAGTGCTACCGACTCTACAGCGAGGAGAGCTTTTCCAGCCGCGAGGACTTCACGAAGGAGGAGATCACACGCAGCGACCTTGCAGAGGTCGCCCTGCGCATGAGCGACCTGGGCATCTACGACTACTCGGGCTTTCCATTCATCACGGCACCGAAGAAGAGCGCGCTGGACAGCGCCGAGTACACGCTCAAGCTCTTCGGCGCGATCGACGACGGGCACCACCTGACCTCCACAGGCCAGATGATGGTCCGCTTCCCCCTCATCCCCCGACTCTCGAGGGCAATCGTCGAGTCGATCATGAAGTACCCCGACGTGCTCAGCGAAGTGCTCATCGCCGTCTCCTTCCTCTCGACCAAGGGGCCCTTCCTCTTCCCCAAGGACCAGGCCATGCTGGCCCGCAGCCGCCAGGAGCGCTTCCAGGACTCCACCTACGGCGACTTCGCCGGCTACCTCAAGCTCTACAAGGCCTACAAAAAGGTCCTCGACGAGGCCGAGAGCCCCAAGGCCGCGGACAAGGCGGCAGAGAAGTTCTGCAAGCACTACTTCCTCGACCTCCAGACGATGAACGAGATCGTCCACATCAAGACGCAGCTGGAGGAGATCGTCTCCACCTTCGGCGTCCCGATCACAGGCGGCGGCGAGATGTCGCACTACTTCATCAGCCTGGGCAGCGGACTATTGCAGTTCGTATGCATCCAGGACGACTACTCGAGCTACCGCTCGCTGACCGTGAGCGACATCTACATCCATCCCTCATGCTCCTGGTTCAGCCAGAAGCCGCGCTACATCCTCGCAGGCGAGATCGTCTCCACGAGCCGCACCTTCGCCCGCTCCGTCTCTCCGCTGAAGAAGGAATGGCTTGACGAGATCTATCCAAAGCTCAGCGACCTGCTCCGCTACAGCTACTCCACAGGCTACGAAAGCATCGAGAAGAGCTACGAACGTGGAATGCAGAAGGCGGAGAGGAAGGCTGCGAAGGAAGCGGCTGCAAAGAGCGCGCCGGACGAGCGCATCCTCTTCGGCATGGGCTTCAAGACGAAGGACAAGGGCAATTGCGTCGTCATCCCGCTCAGGAGGCTCAAGGCCCTCAGCGAGGCCGCCTTCAAGGCCGGCTCCGTGCCCAAGCTCAAGGCTGCCCTCAGTGCAGGAAAGGACACGACGCTCCAGCCCATTCCGCTCAAGGTGCTCATCCAGGAGGCCGCCCTCATCGAGGACAAGAAGCCTCTGGAGAGCTTCAAGGACCAGCACTACAGGCTCGAGGACGACCACGAGGCCCTTGCCGACGCCCTAGGCCGCCTCTTCACACCTGTGGGACTTGGAAAGGGCAAGCTCGGCTTCCTCTGCCTGGCCAAGGCCAAGAAGCGTGAAGGAGAGTTCAAGCTCTACGCTTCATCCTCCCTTCCCTCCTGCGTCGACACCGTCTACTCGGCCCTGAGCCAGCTGGTGGAGGCCACACATGGCAACGAGAAGCGCTACAGGAAGCTGAGGACTGCCTCAGAAAAGCTCCTCAAGCGCCTCGACGAGCTCGAAGGCCTCGACGAATAGTCTCCTGGAAGTACGAGGGGTACATGTCGTATCCCCATTGGATTCTCCATGATGCCAACAGGGAGCCACATGTGGCGCTCTGGCGTCATGGAGCGGGACAAGTCATCTGGATGAGATGTATGGCAACTCGTGCATCTCTTCCTCGACGTGCGCCATCCTTTCCATGACATCGTCAAAGGATGGCACCCTTCCATACAGCATCTCTTTCATGTTCTTAAATCATGCCTCAGTGATGGAATTCTGAACTCAGGGGGACCAACTTGGGCTAGAGGGGATAGCTCGTTGATACTGGCTCCGACAGGGGTCTTGAGCGGGTAGAAGCTCCATCCTCAGGCTTACAGTAATGTGTTACAGGGTGGAGAGCAAGTCACCAGGCTATCCATCACTCCTCCTTCTTCGCTATCCGTTCCAGATATGGCTGCATCCATGTGAATGCGAACCGGGACTCGTTTCTTACAGCCTCCCTGTCTCCTTCCGAGAGGAGGCTGCAAATCATGCGGATGTGCCAGTCGCTTATGCGGTCAGGACCGAGGGCTTTCAATGCCTGTATGATCAGCGCAGTGATTTCAGAGAAGGGACCGATCTCCTTGGATGAACGGTGCTGGAACTCCAGCGATGTCTTCCCCCATTCGTATCTGCGATTAGGGCCGGATGAAACATAGACGGTCCGCATCGGAACCTGAGTGTCCAGCCCGAGGATGTTCAGTGCTGCATTCCCGGTTGGGACGATGCTCCAGCCGTTTTCACGGACAAGGGCTTCTGCGACGAGCTGGGGGTCTGCGGATGCGTATGAATTCAAGATCCTGATGTATTTGGGCTTCTGATAAATCCCCTTGCAGACACGATTGAGTGAGCCCTCCATGATGAGTCGGTTGATGCACTGCTTCGTGTTGTTCCGGTCTGCGATTCCATAGAAATCGTGCAATGTGAAGATGCTCCCATCAGGCGCGGCTTGAATCTGATTCCTAATTGTCTGCATCGAATTCATGTCATACCCCTTTTGTAACCTAAATTAATAATTTTGGTTACAATTTTGCAAATGAATTCTTATTCCTCATTTCTACAAGGGATGGCAATACAGTCATACGGAGTGATGCTTTTCTAGAAATTCGGCATTCCAGCTCTTCCAGAAGAAACACTTCACACGAGTGTTTTTAATACAATAAAAGCATCCGAAAAAAGAAATATAATCTGCATTCAAAACTCGTACAACCAAAACCAGAGACTGACATGGGCCTCTTCAAAGGCGGAGCTGATCCTCTAGAATGGATGATTGATGATTGAACCTCAAGCCTTCCTGATCACAGCGCTCCTGACAAGCGCACTGTCCAGAGGACGGAGCACAGGGCGGCCCCAGTCCTCGAGGAGGACGAAGTTGATCGTGCCGCTGAAGTTCTTCTTGTCCTTTGCCGTTGCCGCCTGCCAGTCAAGCCAGCGGCCCCGCTCGATGCGCCTGTCGATGTCGTAGCCGTAGAAGCGCAGCAGTCCGTCCGCCTTCTCCTGGATCCAGGATGGCGTCACTCCCGCCGCCACACCACACTCCATCGCGCGGGACAGGCCCCAGGCGACTGCCATGCCATGCTTGACCGTGAAGTTCTCGATCGACTCGAGGGCGTGGGCGAAGGTGTGGCCGAGGTTCAGGGCCTGTCTTATCCCCTTCGTCTCCTCCGGATCCCTCTCCAGATATGAAGCCTTCACATGAAGCGAGAGGTCGAGCAGCTCCAGAAGCACATCCCTGTCACGGGCAAGGATCGCGTCCTTCTTCTCCATCAACAGGTCGTAGAGCCTGTGGTCGGCCGAGAGGAAGGCGTGCTTGAGCACTTCCCCCATCCCGCTCATGTACTCGGCATCGGGCAAGGTCCTCAGGCACGCTGGCGTGATGAGGACGTCCCTCGCCGGCCAGAAGGTTCCCACAAGGTTCTTTCCTCCCTTGAAGTCGATCGCGCTCTTTCCTCCCAGCGTGGCATCGACCATGCACAGCAGTGTCGTCGGGACGAGGATGAGGCGGGAACCCCTCATGTAGAGGCTGGAAGCCAGGGCTGTGAGGTCGCACACGACGCCCCCGCCGAAGCCGATGAACCAGCTGTCACGCGAGAGGTGGGCATCGAGTGCCGCAGTGAGGATCTTCTCCACACTGGCCCAGGTCTTGTGCTCCTCGCCGCTTGGCAGCACGACTGTGTGTTCTGGCAAGGATGTGAACAGTCTTGCGCTGTTATCGTCGAAGACCCAGACGGCGCGGCTGCCATAGGATGACAACCTGTGTGAGAGGGCTTTTATACCGTCGAGGAAGATGACGGAGCTCGTCCGTCCCGCCGCAAGCTGTACTGTGAAGTCTTGTGCCATGCGACAACTATAATCCAAAGTGGACGGAAGGAAAACGCGTCTTGAGCTTTTGCCCGATTGTCGACAGAATTGTCAAGCTATGCAGGACTTCCACTACTTCGACAACGCGGCGACGACCATGATCAGCGACAGGGCCCTGGAGGCCTATGAAAGCTGCTGTCGCCTCCATATGGCGAATCCTTCCGCAAGCTACGCCCCTGGACGGGAGAGCAAGGCCTTCCTGAACGACTGCCGCAGCCGTATGGCCAAGGTGCTCGGCGTGCAAGCCGACCAGCTCTTCTTCACAAGCGGTGCCAGCGAGTCGATCGCCATCGTCATGGAGTCCCTGCTGTGGGCGAAGAGCCCTGGAAAGGTGCTCATCTCCGCCCTCGAGCACGAGGCTGTCAGCTCCTTCATACCGCTCCTCAAGGAAAAGGGATGGACTGTGGAAGTCCTTCCAGCGAAAGGAGGATTCATCTCTCCCGAGACATTGGAAGCCAAGCTTACGAAGGATGTGAGACTGGTTGCGGTCATGGCGGTGAGCAATGTGCTCGGCACAGTGCAGGACATCGATGGCCTTGTCAGCGTAACAAGGCGCAAGGAAGCCGAGTTCGGCCGTCCCATCCTCTTCTTCAGCGACTGCGTCCAGGCCTTCGGCAAGGCTGAGCTCAGGCTTAGCGACTGGGCCCTCGACGCCGCCTCCTTCAGCGCCCACAAGATCCACGGACCGCGTGGCGTCGGACTGCTGTATCTCAAGAAGGGACAGATCCAGTCCCTCTCCCATGCCGGTGGTCAGGAAAAGGGTGTGAGGGGCGGCACGGAGAACCTGCCCGCCATCGCGGCATTCACCGTCGCGGCCGAGGAGCTCGCCCAGAGGGATGATGAAGAAATCCGTCGTCTCAACGACATCGTGCGTACAGGCCTCGAAGGGACGAAGTACGGCATACTGACTCCGCGTGAAGGCTCAACGCCATACATACTGACGATAGCAGGTCCGCTTCCCAGCGAAGTCGCCATGCGCATGCTCCAGGACAGGGGTTTCCTCCTCTCCTCAGGCTCGGCATGCTCGAACAACGAGCGCGGCAAGGCCGAGGCCATCTTCCGTGCCTCAGGCTTCGCCAAGGCCGCCGGCGGCGCGCTCAGGATATCATTCTCGCACGACAACACGCCCGAGGAGGCGCAGCTCCTCGTCGAGGCGCTCAAGGAGATCGGCTGATGCCCAAACAGCTCTATCTGATCAAGGAGGGGGAGATCTCCCTCAAGGGACTGAACAGGGGCCTCTTCGAGAAGAGGCTGAAGAACAACATAAAGGACAAGCTGAGGCCCTACCATTCGACGACACAGCGCCAGAAGGGACGCATCTACCTCTTCGTCGACGAGGACTGCCCCAGAGAGAGGATCGAGCATGCACTCGCGACGACCTTCGGCATCGTGGGCTGGGCAGAGGCCCTGATGTGCGAGAAGGATACAGAGACGATCAAGGCGAAGGCGAGGTGCCTCCTCGAGAAGGTGGACACGAGCGCGATGCGCACCTTCAAGGTCGTCTGCCGCCGCGAGGACAAGAGCTTCCCAGTCCACAGCTATGATATGGCATGCATCCTCGCCGAGCTCGTCCATGAGGTCCATCCACAGCTCGTCGTCGACCTGAAGAAACCCGACCTGGTCCTCCACCTCGAGGTGAGGAACAACGCCTTCCTCTATACGAGCGACAGGAGCGGTGTCAAAGGCCTTCCCGTCGGAACGGCCGGCCGTGGTCTGCTGCTCCTGTCCGGAGGCATCGACAGCCCTGTGGCCGCCTATGAGATGGCCAAGCGTGGCCTGAAGCTCGACTGCCTCTACTTCCACGCCTATCCCTATACGAGCGACGAGGCATTGGAGAAGGTCAAGACGCTCGCTGCGACCATAGCGCCCTACCTCAACGGCACCCGCCTCTTCGTCGTCCCCTTCACCGAAGGTCAGCTGAACATCAAGGAGAAGGCGATGCCTGATGCCACCACATTGATGTTCCGCGCCAGCATGATGAAGCTGGCAAGCAGCGTCGTGAGGACGGAAGGGATGCAATGCATCGTGACCGGCGAAGCCCTCAGCCAGGTGGCGAGCCAGACGCTGGCCGCCATGTCCTTCACGGACAGCATGGCCGAGGCCCTCGTCCTTCGCCCCCTCGTCGGCATGGACAAGGAGGAGATCATCGCGATCGCGCGGAGGATCGGGACATACGAGACCTCCATCCTCCCCTACGAGGACTGCTGCGTCATCTTCTCGCCCAAGCATCCGATCACGAACCCGGACAAGGCCGAGATGACGGAGCACTACGCGACGCTTGGCATGGAGAGCTTCATCGAAAGTGCCTTGCAGGAGACGAAGATCTACTCCTATGACGCCAATGGAGAAGCCACTGGAGTGTGGGACTTCAGCACTCACCTCGAGAGGGATCAGCACTGAAGAGGACAGAAGACCGGCTCCTGGACGCTGCTTGCACACAGGAGCCGGCCTACAAATGAGAAGACAAGTCCAAACTGCAACAATGATGCTGTAGTATTGGTGTTCGTCCTGTTCTCGGAAAACTGAATCATCAAAGCTGGGCAGCCACGCTCTTTGCCCTTTGACAGGTCTAAGGTATACTTCCAGCAGGAGATGAAGATGGCAAAGCTGACGCTACCGGTAGGACGGACGGATTTCATAAGAATCAGGAATTCAGGCAACTACTACATCGACAAGACGATGCACATCAGCCA